>CAZVVS010000203.1:0-8861 GCA_964630585.1 uncultured Gordonia sp. | reverse complement strand
CTGCGCCCTGTTCGCCCGCGACCGCGGCGACACGAACCCCGACTCCGACACCGCGTTCATCCACACCCAAGCCCACCACCTACCCGACTGGGCCAAAGGCGGCACCACCGACATCGACAAACTCACGGCCACCAACGGCCCCAACAACCGCAACGTCGGCGACAAGCCCCACCAATGGGAAACCACCTACCAAACCCACGGACCCAACGCCGGAAAAGTGGAATGGCGCCTACGCTGCCGCACCGGACCCACCGGCACCCCGAGAGTCAACACCAGCCACCACCCCGACGACCTCGCCCGCACCACCATCCGACGCATCCGAGCCAGCCGCGGCAAAGGCACCGCCCACGCCGACCCACCCCACGACCTCAACCCCGACGTCGAAACCCGACTCACCACCCGCCTGGGCTACACCGAACTCTGACGAGACAGCCCCGTGCGAGTCACGCCGACTCATGGTGGCTGTCGGCCGGAAGTGTCACGATGAGAAGCGGATACCTTCGGCGCACGGAGGGCCACGATCGGACGGATCGACATGGATGGTTCCGACGACAACCGCATGCTCCGCGTCGGCGTCGCTTTCGCCGCCGTCGCGATTACTGTGGTCGCGCTGCGCGGCCGACTCCCCGGTGTGGACGCTTCCCCTGCCGAGCAGGAACCCGCAGACGGTTTCGCAACCATGACGACACTTGTCACGCTTGGGTTGGTGGCCGCCGCGATTCTGGCGACCACCCTCGTCAACGCGCTCCGTGCGCAACGCACCCAACGGCCAACCGTGATCGTGCGCCGGTCCGGGAAAACACACCTGGGCCGACGCGAAGTACTGGCAGTCGTCGTCGCGGTCACGACGGTCCTGGCCGCCCTCGGTGCACTCATGGCAATCCGCGGCCCCAACGTTCCCGACCGGGCTGAGCCGCAATCGGCACGCACCGCAGAAGACCGCTCCCCTGACCACAACACAGACGGCCCCCGCGCCCCGTCGGCCCGCCCCAACCCGACATCGGAGATTCCCACGACGCCGATCCTGGCGGTGGCCGGACTCCTCGTCGCGCTGGCCGTCGGGGGAACGCTGGTGCTCGCGGCCCGCTCGCCCCGTGTTCTCGTCGAATCGCCACCACCCCGGCCCGACGATGCCGCGCACCCCATTGGCGGCAGCGACGACCCAGACGCATTGGTCCGGGCCGCGACTCTCGGTCTGGCCGAGGTCGATGCACCGGGAAGGGATCCGCGGGCGGCGATCATCGCCTGCTACGCCGCAATGGAACGAGCTCTAGCCAGGGAGCCCGACGTCGCCCCACTACCCTCGGATACTCCGTCGGAGGTGCTCGACCGCGCGGTGGTCCGCGGCGCGCTGCACGCGGAAAGCCCCGGAGCCCCGCTCGTCGGGTTGTTCGCCGAGGCCCGGTTCAGCCCGCACCGACTGACCGAGGAGCACCGCGAGTCCGCAGTGACGTGGCTGCGGATCCTGCTCGACGATCTGGGCGGACGTAGATGAACACCCTGATCAGGACTCTGCTGGCCGTGATCATTGCCATGGCGGGCCTCGAGATCGTGCTCGCCGCAGGTCGATTTCGACCGTATGCACTGTTGGCCGGTGCGGTTGTAGCGACTCTCACGCTCGGAGCTCTCCGACTGTTGGTGACCGTCGGCGCGCGCCGGCCAACCTCGACACCCGCGGACACCTGGCGCGACGATGCGCTGGTGCGATGGCAAGCCCGCACCCGCATCCTGATCGATTGGGCCGACGGATCGCGCGGCCAATGGGACCGTCATCTGCGCCCCATCTTGGCGCGGGAGTTTCTGATGGCCACCGGTAGGCGAGGTGGTCCGGCAGGGGTCGGCCGGGCGGAGAACACCGCGGCAACCGGGTTGATGACGTTCGGCCCCCAACTGTGGGCGTGGGTGGATCCGGGGGGTGCCGACTACAGCCGCCAGGACGAGCCTGCTCCCGGTCGGCCCACCCTGGACGCCATTCTCATGCGATTGGAACAGCTGTGACCGCCGGGCACGGCGCAATGTCGGTCGCGGCCACGGCCCGACGAGCCGAGGAGGTGCTGACCGAGATCGAGCGCAGCGTCGTCGGTAAACGGGAAGCGTTGAAGCTCATCCTGATTGCGGTGCTGGCCGGTGGTCACGTACTGCTCGAGGATCTTCCCGGCCTAGGCAAGACCTTGATCGCGCGGTCGTTCGCGACGGTCCTCGGCCTCGACTTCACGCGGGTGCAGTTCACCCCGGATCTGCTACCGGCCGACTTGCTCGGCTCGACGGTCTACGACATGTCCACGGGTCGGTTCGAGTTCCGGCCCGGACCGGTCTTCACAAATCTGCTGCTGGCCGACGAGATCAACCGGACCCCGCCCAAGACGCAGGCCGCCCTGCTGGAGGCGATGGCCGAAGGGCAGGTCAGCGTCGACGGTCAGACCCGTCCGCTGCCCACCCCGTTCATTGTGCTGGCCACAGACAACCCGATCGAATACGAGGGCACCTATCCCCTGCCCGAAGCGCAGCGGGACCGCTTCGCCCTGCGGCTTCGCCTCGGCTATCTCGACGAGGCGGGCGAAACCGAGATGCTGCAGCGCCGCCTGGACCGCGGTTCTGTTCCACCGCAGCTCGCCCAGATTGTCGACGCGACCGAGCTCTGCGCCATGTGCGAGGCGGTCGAACAGGTCGACGTCCACGCCGACATGGTGCGCTATGTGGTCGCCTTGGCCGCAGCCTCCCGCAGCCACCCGCAGGTGGAGGTCGGGATCAGCCCGCGTGCCGAACTGGATCTGGTGCAGATGGCGCGCGCCCGAGCGTTGTTGACCGGCCGCGACTACGTGATTCCTGAGGACATGAAGGCGCTGGCACCGGCCGCGACCGCCCACCGGATCAGCCTGCGCCCCGAGATGTGGGTACGCCAGATCCACGGCGACGACGTGATCGACGAACTGCTGCGCCGCCTCCCCGTCCCGCGCACACCGGGATGACGACAACCGCCGACGGTGATCGGGCGCCACTCACCTGGCGCCCGTCCCCGCTGGCCGTAGCGGTGGCCACCTGCGCCGCAGTCGCCTTGGCAGTGGCGGTGCTCGCCGGCCGATGGCAGCTTGCTGCTTTCGCCGCACCGCTGGTCGGGGTCCTCGTCGCCAGCACCGCCCCGCACGGCGATACCTCCATTTGGGTCCGGGCCGACCCGCCATCGGTTCGCCTCTTCGAATCCGAGACCGCGGAGTTCACGATCCGCGCCGAATCCGACGCCGCCGGCGCCCTTCTGAGCGTCGAAGCAGTCGAACCCCGCGACGGCGTCGACGCGGTGCTCCAACCGGGCAGCGACGCTACCGCCGAGCTGCAGATCACCGCCCAGCGATGGGGTCGCTATCGCGCCCCGGTGCGCGTCCGCGCAACCACCCGGTCCGGCTTCTTCACGGCGTCTGCGATTGTTCCGACCGCCGACGTATGGGTGTTCCCGATGGCCGAACCGCCGGCCACACCACTGCCTCGCGCCGAGCTGCCCGACCGGATCGGCACCCACCTCACCCGCCACCACGGGCTGGGCGTGGAGTTCGCGGACGTCCGTCCGTTCGTTCCGGGCGATCCGTTACGGACCGTGAATTGGCGGGTCAGTGCGCGGCGCGGAAATCTCCACGTCACCGACCGATTCACCGACAGATCGGCCGACGTCGTCGTCGTCCTCGACACCCACCGGCAACCGCACGGACCTGCCACCGCGGCTACCGACCGCGTTGCCCGCGGCGCGACCCAAGTCGTCGACACCGCCGTGCGGTCCGCCGATCGCGTGGGGGTCGTCGTGCTGGGCCACAGCGTTCGGTGGCTCCGACCCGATATCGGACGCCGCCAGTTCTACCGCGTACTCGACACCATCCTCGACGCCATCGATGCACCGAAGCGGCCCGATGGTTCCCTCGCCCCTCGCCGGGCCCTGCCACCGCATGCGATCGTGATCGCGTTCTCCACCCTGCTGGACACCGATTTCGCGCTGGCGCTGATCGATCTGCGAACGCGGGGTCACCGCGTCATCGTCGTCGACGTCCTGCCCGGTTCCCCGTTCGCCGATGAACCCGAGCCGACGATCGCCCGGTGGTGGCGACTCGAACGGTCCGGTATGTATCGGGATCTCGCCGCGGTCGGAGTCGACGTCGTGCCGTGGCATGACGACGTCGGCCTGCACCTCGCGATGCACCTCGTCGGGACACAGGCCGGCGCGGGGAGTCGACGATGACCGCGCCATGGCTGTTGGACACTGCCACCGCAGTGCTAGCGCTCGGCGCCGCCGTCGCCACGCCGCTCGGATGGCGTTTCCGTCCGGTCGCAACGTTCGCGGTGATCTGTGTCGCGGGTGTGGTTGCCCTGGTCGAGATGCCCGCGGTGATCTCGGTGGCCGCCGGCGGCCTGGCCGCGGTGTATCTGCTGGCCGTGCACTCTCTGGCAGTCCCCGGCGTGAATGCTCTGACCGCACCGATGTTCGGTTCGGTGCTGACCGGCTGCGCAATCGCCCTGCTTGCGAGCCTCATGCCCGTCACCTGGGCGTGGTGGCCGTTGCTCGGGCCGATCGCAGTGCTGGTGGTCTATGCGGCGGCGATCAGCCCGATGGTGGCGGCGGCATCAGCGCCGCGCTGACCGCGTCTGCGTGCCGGAGCAAACGGTCAGTCGAGTACCGGTCGGGATCCTGAAGCCGCAGTCGCACGATTTCATCGGCAATGGCGTGCACGGATCGCGCGGTCAGTTCGGTGTCGCCACCGCCGCCGTCGACCTGGTCGCCGATCACCTGCGTAACGTAGCCGAGCACGGAGGTACGAGCGCTGGCCAGGTGTGCGTACAGCTCGGGCGGTCCGCCTTCGCTAGGCATCATGAACATCCGCCACGTCGCGGGGTGGGTATCCACCGCCCGCAGAATCCGTGCCATGACATCCGGGAATGATTGCCCGCGCACCGCCTCCAGGAACCCTTGGCCGGCGCGGTCGATCTCGCGATCCACCAATGCGATGAGCATCGCGTTCAGACTGCCGAACTGTTGGTACACGACCGTCCGGCTGACTCTGCAATCCTGCGCAACGCGGTTGATTGTGACTGCGTGAAAGCCTTCGGTGTCCACGATGACGCGACACGCATCGAGCATCTGTTCCTGTCGCCGGGTGGGCGGCAATCGTGTCTGGACCACTTGACCAAGGTAACTTGCATGTCGTAAGTTGTCTAACTAACAACATGTAAGTTAGAGACAGGCTTGGTGCGGTGGGCAGTCGGAAGCGCGTCATCATCTGGGGACCGGGGGAAGTCGGGGGCGCAACCCTGCGCGCCGCCCACGCGGACGATGCCATCGAGGTGGTGGGCGTCAAAGTGTTCAGCCCCCACAAGAACGGCCGCGACGCCGGGGAGTTGGTGGGCATCGGCCCGATCGACATCCGGGCGACGACCTCCAAGCGGGACATCCTCGACCTCGACGCCGATTGCGTCATCGTCACCCCACTGCCGTCGTCCATCCTCGAGGGGATCGACGCCGATGTGATCGACCTGCTCGAGTCGGGGAAGAACGTGGTCACCACCGCCGCCTATCACAACCTCGCGATGCCCAACTGGCACAACCGCGCGACGACACCGATGTCGCGACTCCGGGAGATGTCCCGCTCCAACGGCCTATGGCGCGATGCCGCCGAACGGCGGACCATGCGAGTCGGCCGGGCCCTGACGGCGTCCAAGCGCTTCGACTCCATCGGCAACATCGCATTCAAAGGCGTAGCCGAGCAACGTTTCCCGGCCCGCGCCACCCCCGAACGCATTCTGGACGCATGTCGCAAAGGCGGTGCGACATTGCATGGCACCGGTGTCCATCCAACTTTCATGGTCGAACGGCTGCTGAAGCGGATGTGCCAACCGCTCTCGGAGGTGTCCCACATCCGCTTCGTCGAGTCGGTCGACTTCTCCCACGCCCCCGACGGCATGTGGGGAGGGCTGAAGTTCTTCGGCTTCGGCCGCGACATCGCCGACATCGACACCGACTGGTTCCTCGCCAAAGCCGGCGACTTCTACTACGGCGACCTCACCGGCAATGTCGCGCACGCCCTCTACGGCGCGCACCCCGGCGAGGTTCGCGTCGAACGCTCGATGCGCGCGCTGCCGGCCAAGTCCGACATCCGGATCGGGTCGACGCACATCGCGCGCGGCACTGCCGCGGTGATGCACATGACCCACCGCGGATACCTCGGCGACCACCACTTCTTCACCAACGAGGAGTGCTGGTACCTCACCCCGGAGAACGCCTTCCGCGGCGACGACCTGCCCTACGGGAACTTTCCGCCCCACGGCGGATACACCTTCGAGGTGACCGGCAAACCCACCTCGTTCCGCGGCCAATTCGCGAGCCCGGAGCTGCGCCCCCACGGCAACATGATCACCGCTGCCTCGGCCAACGCACTGCTCGACGCCGTGGTGCCCACGTGCGACGCCGCACCCGGCGTCCTCATCGACGACGCCGAACCCTTCTTCCGACCAGCGACCGCGGGTATTCGATGACAACACCCATCACACTCTGGACCGACCGCCCCGTCGACCCCGGCGTCCTGCCATCGGGCACGGTGCACGTCGATTCGCTCGCAGAGGCTCTCGCCATGGGCCGCGGCTGCGCCGTGGTACTCCGCGCCGACGACACGCCCATCGACGACGACGTCCTGCACCTCCTGTCACAGGGCGTCGACGTCGTCACCACCGGGACGCTCACCGTCGGCGACGACGCCATCGAGGAGGCGTGTGCCCGCGGGCGAAGCACCTTCCACCACACCGGCCGCCACGTCTTCTTGGCCGAGCTGATCGCCGCCACCGTCCTCCAGGCGCCGACCAGCGCGTCGCATATCCGCGTCGTCGAGGCGTATCAGGGCACGGTGCGCGCCGACGATCGCCGCCACCTCTGCGGCGTTCTCGCGCTGGCCGCCGCAATGTTCGACGCGGATCCCGGCGACGTCGAAACCGAGACGACGAACGACGGCGACAACCCGACTCTGCTCGTGCACGGTCTCCTCAACGGGGTCGAGTTCTACCGAGGCGAGATTTTCGCCGGTGCCACACAACCCACCGGCCCGTCCGATCACCTGCCGTTCGGCGATGTCGCTGGCGCAGCCACGTACGCCATCACCGTCGCCGCCGATCCCGGCGACCTGCAGATGCAGTGGCAGATCGACCGTGACGACCCGGCGCTCGAGGCGAAACTCGCCTTCGACGCAGTCGCCGCGGTGACCACCGCGCCACCGGGCATCCTCCTCGTCGACCCCAGCCCGCACTACCGTCCCGACGATCGCCTCCCCGCCTGACAATCCATCCGCCTCACCGAAAGCAGAGCCGTGTTCGACGAAACCAGGTTCCAAGAAGCGCTCGCCCTCCCCCGCCTGCGCCAGCCCATTCCCGAGTTCCTGCCGGGCAACCGCGCCGGCGGTCAAGTCCGCACGCTCACCGAAGTGGAACTCAACGCGATGACCGCCGAATGGTTCGCCGACTACGAGAAGAAGATCGCCTTCTACGCCGAACACGGCTTCGACATCGCGTGGACGCTGGAGTGGGCCAAGAAGTACTGGTGGAGCTGGCTGATGCGCGACATGTCCCTCAACCACGAGCTCTACACCGAGGACCTGCGCTACAAAGACCCCTCCACCTTCGGGCGCATCCTCGTCGGCCAGGAGGAGTTCGTCACCTACAACTTCGCCTTCTTCGACGCCATCCCCGACTGGCGCTACGACCCGCTACCCGGACAGGTCTACATCGATCTCGCGCCCGACGGTGAGCTGCGCATGTGCATCCGTTACATCGGTACCGGCCATTTCAGCGGGGCACTGAAGTTCTACCCGTACGACGACAACGCCCCGGTGCTGCACGGCAACGGCACCTTCGTGCAGTGTGCAGCCATCGACCGCTACCACTTCAATGCCGACGGACTCATGTACGAGGGTGAGACCGTCTTCGACCTGCTCGACGCCACCCAGTCGGCAGGCATCCTGCCCGGTGACGACAGCGTCCTGTTCAAGACATTGATGGGCGCCAGCCGGATCCCGGCCGTCCTCAACCGCTTCCGCTCCCGCGGGTGAGCTCGCGGCCTGACATTGATCAGGCGCGCGCTGCCGTAGCCCTCGGGCGCCCTACGCTGCCTCTGCCGGCTCGAAGACGACGAGGGGCGTCTCGATGGTGTGTATCGCCGCATAGCGGTCGAGGTCGTGATCGATGCCCGCCCATCGCTGCCACAATCGATCACGCTCCTCCCCCTTTGCGGCCCGCGCGCGCATCGCACGCTCGGCCTGGTGCGGCAGTTGGACCACCGAGCTCGGGTTCGCCTCAAGATTCAGCCACCAGGCGGGATGACCGTCGTCCCACCCGTTCATCGCCATGACGACCAGGTTCGGACCGTCCTCGATGTAGCCGACGATGACCGTCCGCGGCGCGCCCGAACGGCGGCCCGTCGTCGTCAGCCGCATCGCACCCCAGCCGCGCTTACTCTCGGGAGTCCAGAGGAACCGACCGCCGCTCATCCGGTTCAGCACGCGGTGCACCCGCCAGAACGCGTGCTTGAACCAGACTGGAGGCAGTGACGGGGCGGTCTCGTCGGAGCTCATCAACCGAAACTACTGCCACGATTGCGCACCACCAAAGGGACCTTCTGCCCGAGGACGAGGATGTTTCCGTCGCGCGGGTGTCGCCGACCACCACGTCCACCCAGTCGGCGACCACGGGCAGGAATGCGTCCCACCGCATCACGTTCTGCGGTGCGATGACCCCCTGCGGAATCGCTCACGTCAGAATTCACGGGTCTAACCTACGCCCGCGTTTGACCGTGATGGTCGGGCTGACAGGATTTGAACCTGCGACCACCTGACCCCCAGTCA
>CAZVVS010000202.1:0-8875 GCA_964630585.1 uncultured Gordonia sp. | reverse complement strand
CAGGACGCGAGAGCGATCCGCGACGAGGTTTTCGATCATCGCGGTCAGCATCGACACCGCCGGGGGCCGCTGGACTCACTTCGACAGGACGCGAGAGCGATCCGCGACGAGGTTTTCGATCATCGCGGTCAGCATCGACGCCGCCGGGGGCCGCTGGACTCACTTCGACAGGAGGCGAGAGCGATCCGCCAGGTCGACGACCCGCCGCACGGTCGGCAGCCAGCGCGTCCCGTACGTTGGCCGGGCGGAGCTCATCCGCAACAAGCTGGCGGCCGGTCGGGCCCTGGATGCCATCGACGTCGAGTGGCTTCGCTGGGGCTGACGGTCTCGCGCGTCGAAATTCGCGTTGACCGTATATGCGCGTATGTGTATATACGCGGGCATGCAGATTGACGCGTTCCAAACCCTGGCCGACCCCACCCGCCGCCGCATCGTCGAGGCTCATCGCCGCCGACGACGTCGTAGACCGCAGTGACCGGATCGACCCCCAGTCGGTCGGTCACTGAACGCGGGTAGTTGTCCGAGCGGCCCAGTGCCGCCAGTGCCAGCGGGTGGGAGGTCTCGAACTGCCGGATGCCGACGACGAGGTCCAACCGGTCCAGATCCTCGGGTGTCAGCCCGGCGTCCGCAACGGCGAGTGTCGCGGCACCGGCACCGAGTTCGACGGCGGAGAGGCCGCGGTAGCCGGGCTCGTCGAGCCGTTCGGAGACTTCGCCGACGCCGACGATGATCGGCGTCGTTGGATCGACGGTCACTGGTCACCGACCGGTTTCGTCTTAGCCCTGGTCTTGATCTTCTCCGCGTAATCGGGGCCGACGAGATCGGGGTCGGACTCCAGTCGCGTCAAGCCGTTCCAGCACAGGTTGACCAAGTGTGCGGCAACGGCCTCCTTGGGCGGTTCGCGCACATCGAGCCACCACTGTGCCGTCATCGAGACCATGCCGACAAGCGCTTGGGCATAGAGCGCGGCGAGTCCTGGATCCAAACCGCGGCGTGCGAAGTCGCCGCCGAGGATGTGCTCGACCTGGGTGACGGCGTCGTTGAGCAGGCTCGAGTACGTCGTGTTCTCACCGTCACCGACACTGCGGCCGCGCACCAGGATGCGGAAGCCGTCGGGCCGTTCCTCCATGTAGGTGAGCAAGGCCAGCGCGACTTGCTGGACCCGGTAGCGCGAGCGGGTCGTCGAGAGCGACGACGTGATCATCTCGAGCAGCGTTTCCATCTCACGGTCGACGACGACGGCGTAGAGCCCCTCTTTGCCGCCGAAGTGCTCGTAGACGACGGGCTTGGACACGTTGGCGCGTTGGGCGATCTCCTCGATCGACGTCGCCTCGTAGCCGCGCTCGGCGAACAGTCCGCGCGCCACCTCGATGAGTTGGGCGCGCCGCTGCGTACCGGTCATGCGCGTACGCGGTTGTCCCATGCCCGCCAACCCTAGTGCCCTGTTGCTGCTGCGCCGGTGTGCATGGCGCGGATCCTGCTCACGCGCCCTTGTAGACCACGCCGTCTTTCATGATGACGTCGAAGTTCTTGCCCGGGTCGGCGATCAGGTCGATCCGGCCCAGGGGGTCGCCGTTGACGAGGATCAGGTCGGCGAGCGCGTTGGGCTCGACGACGCCGAGCACGCCCTCATACGGCGAGCGCGGCCCGCTCAGACCCAGAAGCGCGGCATTGTCCAGCGTGGCCAACCGCAGCATGTCCGCAGAGCTGAACCATTCGCGCAGCGACAGCAGCATGGAGTTCTGCTTGGGGTTCTCCGACGGATCGAAGAGGAAGTCGGTGCCCCACGCCAGCTTGACTCCCGCGCGCTTGGCCTCAGGCCACACCTTGGCGTTGCCGGCGACGATCCCGGCGCGCTTGCGGCGACGATCGACACTCATCGTGTCGTTGTTGGGGACGAGGTACTGCCCGCTGAGCCAGACGCCACGGTCGGCCATCACGCGCAGCGTCGCCGGGTCGAGCAACTGACCGTGCTCGACGCACTTCACCCCAGCGTTCATGGCCCGCAGCACCGATTTGTCGGTGTAGGCGTGCACCGTCACATAGGTGTTCCAGTCGTCGGCGGCCTCCACTCCGGCGCGCATCTCGTCGAGGGTGAACTGCGTGACGTCGATCGGGTCGTAGACAGATGAGGTCCCCCCGCCGGCAGCCATCTTCAACTGACTCGCGCCCATGCGCAGGTTCTCGCGCGACGCGGTGAGCACCTCGTCGCGGCCGTCGACGATGAAGGTGGCATCGAGCTTCTCTGCCCGCGACTGCTGACCCGTGAAGCGGCGAGCCTTCTCGTCGGGGGTCCGGAAATCGCCGTGGCCCGACGTCGGCGAGATCATCGCACCCGACGGCCAGACGCGCGGCCCGACGGCCTTGCCCTTGTCGATCCCGACCTTGAGCGGGAAGATCGGCCCACCCAGGTCGCGCACGCTGGTGAACCCGCGCAGCAGCATCTGGTGCGCGTTCTCCATCGCGGCCTTCGCGTAGAACTGCTCGTCCTTGTCGGGGTCCATCAACTGCGCCATGGTGACCGCGCCGAACATGAGGTGGACGTGGTTGTCGATCAGGCCCGGCATCAGCGTCCGGCCGCGGCCCTCGATGACCGCGGTCCCCGGATCCGTGGGCTGTCCCGTGCCGATGCCCGCAATCACGTTGCCCCGCACGAGAACATCGGTGGGTGCGCCGAGCTTGCCCGCGCGCACATCGAGTACACGCACATTGCGGAACAGGGTGTTGGCCGGCCGCGGCGCTGCTGCGCTCGACGACGAGGGGCTGCCGGAGTCGCCGGAGGAGCAGGCTGCGGCGAAGGCCGCCGCGAGACCCGCCGCTCCGACGGCGAGGAAGTGCCGGCGGTTCAGCCCCATGCACTGACACGGTGGTTCGGTGGACACGTGCTCGTGCTGGGACACAGTTGCCTCTTTCTACGGTGATTTCCGAGGAGAACAATGCTCAAAAGCGGGACGTCCAGAGCATAGGCACATGCGAGGTGCTGCGTGCCGAACCTCGCCGGATGGGCGCTGTCGATCGCGACTCCCTCCCCGTTTCGGTCCCGCGCCGCCGATCGGTGGAGCGGGATCGAAACGGCGGAGCGGGATCGAAATGGCGGAGCGGGAACGACGCCGTGGAACGGGAGCGACGCGGTGGAACGGATCGAAGCGGTGGACCGCGAACGCCGAGCCGACGGCCATCGCCCCCTGGACGGCGACCGTCGGCCGACGATCAAGCCACTGCCCCGAGGACTGCGGCGAGCGCGGCTTCCACCGGCGACCCCCGCCGCCGGTCAGACGAGCCCCGCCTCCGGTCAGACCTCGTGTCGCGCTCCTCGGGCCGGACCCGCAGCATCGTGGGACCGGTTGCCCGTCTCGGCGGATCGGTACCGGCCGACTCGGTTGGCTGCCGGGCCGCAGCCCCCGCATCGGTACTGACCGACTTGGCGGGCGACCCAACTGCGGATCCCACATCGCTACTAACCGACCCCGCCGGCGACCCCGCTGCAGGCCTCCGATCGGTACTGGCCGACCCTGCCGACGATCCCTCACCACTGAGCGGATCGGCTCCGCTCGGTGGATCCGTTCCGTTCCCCTGACCGGGTGTGATCGGCTCGACCTCGCGCGAGGCGCACGGGTGTCCGCGCAGGAACTTTTGTGGGTGATGCACCGGGTTCGTCCGATACGGCCCATCAGAGCCGACCAGCCGCCACCCGATCCGCCCGGTATCAGGCCCGCCGGTGATGACCGCGGTCTCCCACTGCCCCGGGCGGTCACCGACATTGCGGTTATCGGCGCCACACGCACACGTCAACTCACCGATATCTGTGTTGCCACCCTTGGCATAATCCAACGCACCGTGATGGACCTGCGACCGTGACGCAGGTTCGGTACAACCCGGGCGGGTACACCCCAAATCCGCGCAGAACACCGCCAACCGCTGCGCCTTGGTCGCGATCCGCAAACCCCGCCCGAAATCGAGGATCTCCCGGGTCATGCCCCGAAACACCGCCAACCACGGTGTCGCATCCGCGGCCAAATCGACCAGATCGCGCACCGGCACCAGAGTCCCCGTCGCGGTGGTGGCCACCCCAGCGCGGCGCGCCAGATCCTCACCATCAACGGTGATCACCAACTCCGCCGGCAACCGGGTCGGGCGCCCCACCACCTGATGACCCAAAATCCAGTCCAACCCTTGCTCCAGCGCATCATGGTTGCGCTGGGCCGGACTGCGCTGATCACGGCGCACCGCCTCACCCAACCGGTCACGATCGGCCTCACCCAACTCGGCGCGCGACCCGGTCACCGGATCCTCATCATCAGGATTGTTCATCCCCGGCGCCGCCCAACAATCCAGCAGCACCTCCAACTTCGCCCGCAACTGCGGGGTGATGAACCCGCTGATCTTGCTCATCAACTGGGCGTCTTGGCGCCCCAGGGTGATGCCGCGCTGACGGCGGCGGTCTTTGTCATCGGTCAAACTGCCATCGGGGTCCAGATGCGCCAACAACCGCTGCCCCAACGGCCGCAAATCCGCCGGCGCCAACTCCCGCGCCGCGGTCGCCATGATCTGCACCGCGGTATCCACATCATCCTGCGACGCCGCACGGGGCACCTTGGCCATGATCTGCTCCACCTCGCACACATGCTCAGCGGAGATCTCGCCCTCGGTGACACCGGTGGCGACCGGTTCGCGCTTGGGCGGCAACTTCTCCCCGGTCATCGCGGTGAACACCCCAATAGCCGCGGCCACCTGCGCACGCCGCTTGGCCTCACCGGCCCCCAACCGGTGGTGCTGGGCATAAAACCGCTTCACCGACGTGTGCCCCACCACGGAATACAGCTCGCGATCCGACACTTCGACGAACAACCCGGCACACGCACCATCAACCCGCCGGCGCGCCGACTCCACCGTCTCGACCGTGGCCAACACGTCGGCGTCGGAAACCAACCCCAACGGCGCCGCGGCCAGCTTCGCGACCGCCGCATCGATCAGCGCCGCCAACCCCAACGGCGACTCCGGCAACACCACCTCTTCCACCGCAGCAGAATCAGCGACATCAGCCCGCGCAGACCCGTCGTCAACCGGAGCAGACCCCACATCAGACGGAGTAGAAACGGCATCAGCAGGTGCCGACCCCGCACCAATCAACGCCTCACCGACCACCGCATCACGCACACCAGCATCACCATCGGCCACCGGAATCACCCCCTCTGAGCTGTGTAAATCAGCCCGATCTAGAACATACGTTCATCCTAGCGAGGGGGTCTGACACGCCGCAACACAAATTGTGCGGCCCTGCTTTTGGGTGAAAGCCGCAGACTCAGGCGAAGAACTTCTTGATGCCCTCGGCCTCGACCCGGGCGCGCTCGTAGCCGGCCCGCAGTGCCGGTTCGATCTGGCGGGGATCGAGCAGGTTCACGCCCGGCGGCGTCCCGGCGATGATCAGCTTGGCCTTGGTGCCGGTCGCCTCGAGCGCCTTGATCTCGTCGTAGATGTTGTGCGGGATGCCGGTGAGGAGGCTGCCCTCATAGCCGTTGGTCAGCGTGATAACGAGGGCCCGACGCGATCCCGCGACGAGGTCCGCGTGCGCCCAGGTCTTGGAGATGCCGCCGTCCATGCAGTACCTCTGTCCGACGAGCGTCGGGCCAATGGTTCCCGGCAGCGACGAGCTCGCCCCCGCGGCGCGCGCGAGCGAGATGCTGTTGCGGCGCGCCACATTCTGGCCCACCACCAAACGCTCGCCGGTGTAGCAGTCGTTGGCCGTGGTGTACATCTTCGACGGCGGCCAGTCGGTACGACTGTCACCAGTGAGCAGCCAGGCCAGCCGCTCGACCGAATCGCCGTTCACCGAGTTGTCGGCGGCCAGTGCGGCATGGCCGATCGCCTTGATAGAGGCGGGGTCGCCCGAGGTGACCTTCGCGTTGATCTCGCGGGCCCGCTGTTGGCTGGCGTTGGCCGCGCTGACCGGGGCCATCTTCGCGAACAGCGCCGGGAACTTACCGAAGAATTCGAAGGTCGAGTGCAGGTGCCGGAAATGTCCCGACGTCAACGACGATCCGGCATAGGCGCCGGCCGACGTCCCGACAACCATCTCGGCCTGGGCGGCCGGATCGATCCCACGCTCCATCAGGCCGTGGAAGAAGCCGCAATACCAAGCCACGTAGTACTCGCCACCGCCGCCGAGGACCAGCGTGCGGTCCAAGCCGCGCGCAAGGTCCGACGGGGTCGGCACGTCCGGCACGGGCCGCGCCAGACCGTCGCCGCTGAACAGCTTCTTCGATACCGCGTCTGCCATCGCATCGACCTCGTTGCAGGCGGCGTCGGCCTGGGAAACACTGGAACTGAGGAATATGGCCGCCGGCAACGTGCCGGAAAGGGCCAAAGCACTGCGCCGCGTCATTTTCACCGCCCAATCATCCATGAGTTGCGCAGTGCCGCTGCACCAACGTGAAGATTGACTGGGCGTCCTCGGCTCCCCCACCAGGACTCGAACCTAGAATGCCTGAACCAAAATCAGGAGTGTTGCCGATTACACCATGGGGGATTGGGTGGCCAGCGCGTTGGCCGCCGTGGCGATTCTGCCACAGCGGCCACCACGCGGTCGCCCGGGTTTCGTCAGTCCTTCGGGCCACCGGCCACGTAGACGACCTGGCCCGAAACGAAGCCCGCGCCCTCACTGGCGAAGAACGACGCCGTGTGGGCGATGTCCTCGGGCACACCCACCCGCTTCACCGGGATCTCGTTGGCGCTGAACTTCTTGAACTCCTCGAAGTCGACGCCCATGCGCGCGGCGGTCGCCTGTGTCATCTCGGTCTCGATGAAGCCGGGGGCGATGGCATTGGCGGTGATACCGTACTTCCCCAGTTCGATCGCCAGCGTCTTGGTGAAGCCCTGCATGCCGGCCTTCGCCGCCGAGTAGTTGGCCTGCCCGCGGTTGCCCAGCGCCGACGTGCTCGACAGGTTGACGATGCGGCCCCAGCCGGCGTCGACCATGTGCTTCTGGCACGCGCGGCTCATGAGGAACGCGCCACGCAGGTGCACGGCCATGACCGCGTCCCAATCATCGACGGTCATCTTGAACAGCATGTTGTCGCGGATGATGCCCGCGTTGTTGATCAGCACGACCGGCGGGCCAAGTTCCTGCGCAACCTTGGCCACGGCCGCGGCGACCGAGTCCTCGTTCGACACGTCGGCACCGACGGCGATTGCCCTCCCGCCCGCGTCGTTGATCGCCGCAACGGTGGGTCCGCACGAATCGGCGTCGAGGTCGAGCACCGCGACCGCCATCCCGTCGGCCGCCAACCGCTTCGCCACGCCAGCGCCGATCCCTCGCGCCGCACCGGTGACGATCGCCACCTTTTTTCCGCTCATCAACTTCCTCCTGTGTCATATAGGACCAATCCGGCCCCGATAGCCCGCGCTCCCCGCGTCGGCTGCACCACAGTCCGACGAACCACGCGGCCACCACGTTATCGGGTTGCGTAGGATTTGTTCGTCGTCCACCAACCCCAGACTCAAGGACGCTGATGACGGATACCGGCCAACGTGCGGTGATCGTGCTCGCCGCGGGCGCGGGCACCCGCATGAAGTCAAAGACACCGAAGATCCTCCACGAGATCGGCGGTCGCTCCCTGGTCGGCCATGCGCTGGCCGGTGCCGCTGGAATCAACCCCGACCACCTGATCGCGGTCGTCAGCCACGAGCGTGAACGGGTCACCGCCGCCATCGGCGAGATCGCCGTTGGCCTGGACCGCGTGGTCCTCATCGCCGAGCAGGACGAGCCGCTCGGTACCGGTGACGCCGCACGCGCCGGACTGACCGAGCTTCCCGGTGACTTCGACGGCACCGTAGTGATCACCGTCGCCGACGCCCCCCTGCTCGACGCACCGACCTTGCAGGCACTGCTGGACGTCCACTCCGGCGCAGCGGTCACCCTCACCGGATTCATCGCCGACGATCCGACCGGCTACGGCCGCATCGTCCGCGACGCCGACGATGCCGTCACTGCGATCATCGAGCACAAGGACGCCGACGAGAAGCAGCGCGCCATCACCGAGGTCAACGCCGGCATCTACGCCTTCGACGCCGCCACCCTGCGCACCGCGCTGAGCGCCCTGTCCACCGACAACTCCCAGGGCGAGTACTACCTGACCGACGTCGTCGAGATCGCCCGCAACGACGGCAAGACGGTGCGGGCCCTGATCATCGACGACCCCGCCGTCGTCGCCGGGTGCAACGACCGCGTCCAACTCGCCGAACTCGGCGCCGAGCTGAACCGGCGCATCATCGCGCGTCACCAGCTGGCCGGCGTGACGGTGGTCGACCCGGCCACCACGTGGATCGACGTCGACGTGGAGATCGGCCAGGACGTGACGATCGAACCCGGCACGCAGTTGCGCGGCCGTACGTCGATCGGCGCGGACGCGGTGGTCGGCCCGGACACCACCCTGACCGACGTCGTCGTCGGCGAGAGCGCGCAGATCATCCGCACCCACGGCAGCGACGCCGTCATCGGTGCCGGCGCCACTGTCGGACCGTTCGCCTACCTGCGCCCGGGCACCGAGCTCGGCACGAGCGGGAAGATCGGCACCTTCGTGGAGACCAAGAACGCACAGATCGGCGCCGGCTCGAAGATCCCGCACCTCACCTACGTCGGGGACGCGACGATCGGCGCGAAGTTTCGAAGTCCGTCAGGCCTTCGGTCTAAATGCAAGAGCGGATTTGGCCGGCCAAAATTCCGGCCGGCAAAAAATCGCCTGGCCAAATTTGCCCTGGATTTTGGGCCGGCACCTTCGGGATACTGACTCCTGAAATCGCATTCGATCTCTGCTGCCTTGTGCGGTACGTCGAAGCGTTCGTCTGCGGAGGAAGGTGCTCTAGGACGCTGTCGCGT
>CAZVVS010000201.1:0-8913 GCA_964630585.1 uncultured Gordonia sp. | reverse complement strand
ACCGCATGGAGGACCTGGTCAACGAGTACGGCGACATCGACGAGGTCGGGCTGCTGCACTCGGTCGCCTACGTGACCTTCCAGGAGCTCGCGACCCGCGTCAGCCACCGCAACACCGGCAAGGCGTGCAACGACCCGATCGCCGACCGCATGCTCCAGCGCATCGCCGCCGACGAGAACCTGCACATGATCTTCTACCGCAACATCTGCGGCGCCGGCATGGACCTCTCGCCCGACCAGACGCTGCGCGCGGTGACCGACATCGTCACTAACTTCCAGATGCCCGGCATGGGTATGCCCAACTTCCGCCGCCACGGCGTGTTGATGGCCAAGCACGGCATCTACGACCTGCGCCAGCACTACGAAGAGGTCGTCATGCCGGTGCTGCGCAAGTGGAATGTCTTCGAGCGCACCGACTTCGGCCCCGAGGGCGAGAAGACCCGCGAGGAGCTCGCCGCCTTCCTCGAGCAGCTGGACAAGGACGCGACCCGCTTCGAGGAGATGCGCGACCGCGCCCTCGCCCGCGAGGCCGCCAAGCGCGAGAAGCAAGCATCCTGACCACCAGCCCCCTGGACACCTCCACCCTGCGGATCGGCCCCTATCGGGTCGATCCGCCGGTGGTTTTGGCCCCGATGGCCGGCGTCACCAACCGTGCCTACCGCCGCCTGTGCCGTGAGTTCGGCAGTCCCGACGCCGTCTACGTGTGCGAGATGATCACCGCGCGCGCCATCGTCGAGCGCAACGAGAAGACGCTGCACATGATGGCCTTCGACGACGACGAGTCGCCGCGCTCCATGCAGCTCTACGGTGTCGATCCGGTGAATCTGGGCGAGGCCGTGCGCATCGTCGCCGGTGAGGGTTGGGCCGACCACATCGACTTGAACCTGGGCTGCCCGGTCCCCAAGGTCACCAAGCTCGGCGGTGGCGCCGCCCTGCCCTACAAGCGTGGTCTGCTGGCCCGCATCGTCGACGCGATGGTCAGCGCCGCGGCGCCCTACGGCGTGCCGGTCACGTTGAAGTTCCGCAAGGGCATCGACGACGAGCACCTGACCTTCCTCGACACCGGCCGGATCGCCGAGGAGGGCGGGTGCGCCGCCGTTGCACTGCACGCCCGCACCGCGGCGCAGCGCTATTCGGGGCAGGCCGACTGGAATGCCATCACCGAGCTCAAGGAGGCCGTGACGACCATTCCGGTGCTCGGCAACGGCGACATCTTCAACGCCGCGGACGCGGTGGCGATGATGGCGCAAACCGGTTGCGACGGCGTCGTCGTCGGCCGGGGTTGCCTGGGCCGGCCATGGCTGTTCGCCGAACTGGCGGCCGCTCTGCGCGGCGAGCCACTCCCCACGCCGCCGAACCTGGGCGAGGTCGGTGCCATCATGTCGCGCCACGGTGTCCTGCTCGCCGAACACCACGGTGAGGAGCGCGGGCTCCGCGACCTGCGTAAACACATGACCTGGTACCTCATGGGCTTCCCGGTCGGCGGCGACCTGCGGCGCAGCTTCGCCGCCGTGTCCACCGTCGCCGAACTCGACGGTCTGATCGCTCAACTCGACCCCGACGTGCCGTTCCCGACCGCCGACGCTGGCGGTCCACGAGGCCGACAGGGCTCGCCGGGCAAGGTGTCGCTGCCCTACGGCTGGCTCGACGACCCGCAGGACACGACGGTTCCCCGCGGAGCGGACGTGATGCACTCCGGAGGCTGACCCGAGGTAACGCACGAGTGTCGCGGCGCTTTGGTTTACGTCACAGTCGTCCGCCGCCATGGGAACCTCTCAGGTGCGGTCGGTACGATATGGCACCAGTTATGCGCATATGCGCACGCAGGGAAACGCAGAGGAAAACCGTTGAGCCAGCAGCCCCCGGAGGACGGGTCGGCCGGCTCGGCCGAACAGGCCGGGCCCGACCCCAACGTCCTGCGCGAGCCCGCGATGCGCGACCGCTATGTGCGCGGCCGCTCCCGACTCACGGTGCGCGAGCTCATGGAGCACCTGGATGCGACACCGCGCCATCCCCAACCGGCACCGGAAAAGGACCACCCGACCAACCGGTGGCTCGACCAGAGTCAGCCGGTCTACCGCACCGTCGACGACGGCGGTCCGATCTCCGACGACGTCACCCAGCGCATCCCGGTGGTACGCCGCCGCACCGACGTCCCAGTCGACCTGTCGGCCACCGCGACCAACCGACGCGTCCGCACCGAGTCGCGCCACCAGGTACTGCAGCGCACGCCCGACCCCATCGAAATGGTCGTCAAGGGCGGTCGGGGCGGGCGCAGCAGGCGAGACATGCTCATGCGCGACCTGCGGGTCGGCGGGCGTGTGGCCGCTACCGCGGCATGCATCATCGCCCTCGTCGGCACCGGCGCGGCATGGGCCATGAACGGCTCGCTCAACAGCTCGTGGCGCACCGTCAAGGCCATCAACTCCGACGACCACAACATCAAGAAGAAGGATGCCCAGTACGGCGACGAGAACTTCCTGATCGTCGGCACCGACACCCGTGCGGGGAAGAACTCCAAGTTCGGCGCCGGTGATGACACCCTGACCGAGGGGGCCCGCTCCGACACGATCATCCTCGTCAACATCCCGGCCAACCGCAGCCGCGTCGTCGCCGTCTCGTTCCCCCGCGACCTCAACGTCAGCCACCCCGAGTGCGAAGGGTTCAACGACCAGACCGGCGAGTACACCGGCGAATGGGTCCCGGCTGAAGACAACGTCAAACTCAACTCGGTCTACGCCATCGGCGGCCCGAAGTGTCTGGTCAAGACGATCACGATGATCAGTGGCCTGAACATCAACCACTTCATCGGCATGGACTTCGTCGCCTTCCGCAAGATCGTCGACACGGTCGGCGGCGTGTGGGTCTGCTCCCCCACCCCGCTCTACGACTACGAGATCGGCACGGTCCTGTCCAAGGCCGGTCACCAGAAGCTCAACGGCCGCAAGGCGCTGAAGTACGTCCGCGCGCGGACCATCTCCACCGAGGGCAACGGCGACTACGGGCGCATCAAGCGCCAGCAGCTGTTCATGTCGTCGCTGCTGCGGTCGACACTGTCGGGCAACGTGATCTCCAACCCCGCCAAGCTCAACCGGGTGGCCCGGACGTTCACCAGCAACAGCTACGTCGACAACGTCGACACCGAGTCATTGCTCAACCTCGCCGACTCGATGCGCGGCATCGAAGCCGGGCGCGTCACTTTCGTCACCATCCCGACGTCGGGCACGAGCGAGGACGGGCAGAACAACGAGCTGCCCCGCGACGACGATATCCAGGCCCTGTTCAGCGCAATCATCAACGACGACCCCCTGCCGGGCGAGGAGCCGGAGAAACCGTGGGAGAAGAAGAAGGCCGACGGCAAGAAGGGCGACCCCGCCCCGGCTGCGGCCGACACACAGACCAAGGTGGCCGTCAAGGCCATGTCACCGTCGAACGTGGGTGTGCGCATCCTCAATGGAACGTCGACTTCGGGCCTGGCCGCCTTCGCCAGCGAGCAGATGACACCGGAGGGCTTCGAGATCCGCGGCATCGCCGACTCCAGCCAGCACGTGGAGGAGACCGTCGTCCGCTACGGCCCAGGGCAGCGCGCCGCGGCAGCCACCGTCGCGCACATGTTCCCGGGCGCGAAAATCCAGCCCGACCGGTCCGTGAAGTCGGGTGTCGAACTGATCCTCGGATCGGATTTCACGATGTCGACGACCCTGAATTCGTATGCGACGCCGGGCACCAAGATCAATGCCGAGCAGCTGCCCGCACGCAAGGTTGAGGGCAACCTGCCCAGCGACCTGGCTGTCACGAACGCCGGAGACGCGAGCTGCGACTAGGCTTGCCCTCATGCGGAAGCGTTCCGGCAAGTCCAGCGCCTACCAGGAACAGGTAGCCGCCCTCAACGGCATTCTGGGCGAGATGTGCGATCTCGCCGGAATCGCGATGGACCGCGCCACCCAGGCATTGCTGCGGGCCAACCTCCCCGTCGCCGAGCAGGTCATCACCGACCACGACCGGATGACCGAGCTGTCGGCCAAGGCCGAGAAGCAGGCATTCGCACTGCTCGCACAGCAGGCACCGCTGCCCGCCGACCTCCGCGCGACCGTCACCGGCTTCCAGATCGTCTCCGACGTGGACCGGATGGGCGCGCTGGCCCTGCACGTCGCCAAGGTGGCGCGGCGCCGGCACCCCAGCAAGACACTGCCCGAAGAGGTCGACGGCTACTTCGCCGAGATGGGCCGCCTGGCGGTGAAACTCGCGCACTCCGCCCGCGAGGTGCTCGAGTCCCAGGACTCGCAGGACGCGCTGCGCCTCGAGGAGGACGACGACGCGATGGACGACCTGCACCGCCATCTGTTCTCGGTCCTGATGGACCGGGAGTGGCGCCACGGTGTCGCGGCCGCCGTCGACGTGACACTGCTGGGCCGTTACTACGAACGGTTCGCCGATCACGCCGTCCTCATCGGCCGCCGCGTCGTCTTCCAGACGACCGGCATGACGCCGCAGCAACTCATCGAGACGACTTAGAGCCCGTCAGTGGCATCGTCGGCCCGACCGTAGGCCACGTCGGCGAGGTAGGGCACAAAACCCAGGTTCCGATAGGTCGCCAGCGCCGCGGTGTTGTCGCCTTCGACGTACAGCGTCACCGTGGGGACCTTCTGCGCGAGGTAGTGCAGCCCGGCGAGGGTGAGGTGGCGGCCGAGTCCGCGCCCCTGGGCGGCCGGGTCGACGCCGACGATGTAGACCTCACCCAACTGCTCGTCGTGGATCTTGGTCCAGTGGAACCCGAGCAGGTTCACATCGTCAGCGCCACCGACACCGCCATCGAAGGCCAGGAACAGCCCGGCGGGGTCGAACCAGTCCGCGCCTGTCCGCTCGACGATCTGTGCTGCGGTCCACCCACCCTGTTCGGGATGCCAGTCGAAAGCAGCATTGTTCACACGCAGGATCTCCGCGTCGTCAGCCGGCCCGGCGTAGGTGCGCAACTCGATGTCGTCGCGCGATGGCAGTGACGGAAGCTCGTCCAGTCCGCGGCGCAGCTGCAGTAGCTCGCGGCGCGGCACCAGGCCCAACCGGGTGGCCAGTGCACGCGCGGCCGGCTGGTCGCCGTGCGCCCACGCCCGAGCGTCGGCGCCTCCGACGGCCAGGGCTGCGGCCAGCAACTCGGTGCCGATCCCCCGACCACGGGCCGATGGGGCGACCACGGCCTCGACCGTCTGCGGCTCACCGTCGCGGCCGGGCAACACCGAGGCGTAGCCGACGAGTAGGTCGGCGTCGAATGCGAGCACGTGGTGCACCGCGGGGCTGTGCCGGTCCAGGGCTGCTACCGGGGCCTCACCCAGGGCAGGCACCCCGTCGGCCTCCTCTGCGACATCGAGGATCGCGTGAACGGCCCGCTGGTCGTCGGGCGACAGAACGGGCCGTTCGACTATGTTCACGCCTTCTGCGTTGATCGCTTCTGGGTCGGCCACTACGGCGCTGCGGTCTGTTCGTCGAAGATTTCGTCGACATCGAGATCGGCGTCGGGGTCAGCGCCCCGCCCGCGTGCGGGGCGCACCGCCTTGTAGCCGACGTTGCGGACGGTGCCGATCAGCGCTTCGTGGTCGGGGCCGAGCTTGGCGCGCAACCGCCGGACGTGCACGTCGACGGTGCGCGTGCCGCCGAAGTAGTCGTAGCCCCACACTTCGTGTAGCAGCTGCGCCCGGGTGAACACCCGCCCGACATGGGCGACGAGGTACTTGAGGAGCTCGAACTCCTTGTAGGTCAGGTCCATCGGCCGACCGCGCAGCCGCGCGGTGTAGGTCTCCTCGTCGATAGTGACCGCTCCCAGGGTGAGCGTCGAATTGCTCTCCTCGGGTCGCGGGGCCACGCGGCGCGCCGTCAGCATCCGCAGACGTGCGTCGAGCTCGGCGGGCCCGGTGTCGGCGAGCAGGAAGTCGTCGAGGTTCCACTCCGCATTGACCGCGATGAGCCCGCCCTCGGTCAACACGGCGACGACGGGGATCGACGCGGTGCTCGACAGCAGGCGACACAGGTTGCGCGCGGCGGCGAGGTCGGTGCGGGCATCGACGAGGACGGCGTGGGCGGATTCGGTGGTGAGCAGCGCAGAAACGTCGGCCGGTGCGTCGCGCACGCTGTGCGCCAATAGGGAGAGGGAGGGCAGTACCGAACCAGGATCGGGGTGGGAGGTCAGGAGCAAGAGGTCCATCACGCACTTCGCATCAGGGTCGGGTCGCAACCGTGACCGGAAGCGACAGGGAGGTTGGGTGCCGTCGAGGGCCCCCACACTGACGGCACCGGCAGCGGGATCAGTGCAAGAATAACGCTGATGACACGTTCAGTTCACATCGTCAACTCCACACTACGTCGGCGTTTCGTCGTCGTGACGGTGTTTGCGCTGGTCACAATCATAATTGCGGTGCTGGTGACTATCGACACCTTGCGCGCGGCACGCAGCGAACACCAGCTGGCGACCGCTTTGACGACGTCTCCGCGGGTCGCCTTTGAACCCGAGGTCACCCTCGGCGGTTTCCCCTACGTGAAGTACGCCGACCGCGACGAATTCCCCGGCCTCGTCATCACCGCACGCGGCGTCACGGCCCCCGGGCCTCCCGACCTGAAGGGCGTACCACTGACCTGCACCACCACCGTGTGCCGCGCCGAACTCGGGGTGCGCGCCGTTGCGGTCCACGCATCGGCCGCCGATCGTTGGCACGGCGGTGCGCCAATCACATTGCGCGGCGTGCACGCCTACGCCAAGCTCGACTCGGTGAACCTCGGGCGCATGCTCGACATCACCGATCTCACGGTGAACACCCCCGCCCCCAAGGACCGCGCCGGCGGCGGCGGTCCCGGCGACGGGCTGCTCGAACTGTCCAAGGGCGTTCTGCTCACCGGGACCGTGTCACTTCCGCCGCAGCGCCCGAGCCCGCGCACCAATGGCCGCTTCGGGCCGTCGGCGCAGAAGTTCGACGGCCAGCGCGTCAAGGTGACCGTCACCGTCGACCTGTCCGTCGTCGACGGCGAGCTGGTGATCCTCGCGACGGGTTTCTACACCGGGCCGCAGGAACACGCCGACGGCCATGTGCCCGCCGAGTTCGCGACCGCCGTCTTGGCACGGTTCAGTGGCCGGGTGCCGTACCCGACGCTGCCGTGGGCGGTGGTACCGACGAAGGCGAACAGTGCTGGGAGCGACATCCTGATCAGCGGGGAAGCACCCACCCTGACGGTAAGGCCTGACCAGTTCTGAAGCTCGTTCCGGCTCGGTGTATGGTCGTGGCATGCAATCAGGCCGCGAGCTCATGCTCACTCGCCGCTACGCGATCGACTTCTGTCGCTTCGCGGCTTGTTGCTGTCGCTAGACGGTGGTCGCCCACGCGCCACCACCCTCCGATGGCGGCAGCGGATTCTTCCTCAAGACTTCTCGTGTCTCCTCGCCCATGACCGGGCTTGAGTGACGCGGCCGTCATCACCACCCCCTCCCCCAAAGATCTCCACCATGTGAAAGGGAACCATCATGGCTCGCAATGATGTACTGGTCAGCGCCGAATGGGCTGAGCAGAACCTCGACGCCGACGACGTCGTGTTCGTCGAGGTCGACGAGGACACCTCGGCCTACGACACGGGGCACATCCCCGGTGCGGTCAAGCTCGACTGGAAGAAGGACCTGCAGGACCCGGTCCGCCGCGACTTCGTCAACGCCGAGCAGTTCGGCGCACTCCTGTCCGAGCGCGGCATTGGCAACGACCACACGGTCGTCCTCTACGGCGGCAACAACAACTGGTTCGCCGCCTACGCCTACTGGTACTTCAGCCTCTACGGCCACGCCGACGTGCGCCTCCTCGACGGCGGCCGCAAGAAGTGGGAGCTCGAGAGTCGAGAGCTCACCGACGAGCTGCCGCAGCGCCCGACGACGTCATACGAGGCCCAGGACCAGGACCTCTCCCTGCGGGCCTTCCGCGACGAGGTCGTCGCGGCGATCGGCACCCAGAACCTCGTCGACGTCCGCAGCCCCGACGAGTACGCCGGCCGGCTGCTCGCCCCGGCCCACCTCCCCCAGGAGCAGGCCCAGCGCGCGGGTCACATCCCCACCGCGCTGAGCGTGCCGTGGAGCAAGGCCGCCAACGACGACGGGACCTTCCGGTCCGACGACGAGCTGCGCACCCTGTATGCCGAGGCGGGCATCGACTGGAGCAAGGACACCATCGCCTACTGCCGGATCGGGGAGCGCTCGTCGCACACGTGGTTCGTGCTGCGCGAGCTGCTCGGCCAGGAGAACGTCAAGAACTACGACGGGTCCTGGACGGAGTACGGCTCGCTGGTCGGCGTGCCCGTGGCCCTCGGCGACGAGCCGGGCCAGGCATGAGCGCGGTGCAGGCAGGCACCGGCACGGTCATCCAGGGGTGCGGTGCGCCGGTCGGGGGACTGCCCCTCGACGGCGTCAACACCGCGATCGAGGCCGTGATCCAGGGCCGGGTCGTGCGGGCGGCGGACGGTGCCGAGGCGCCGGTCGACGGTGCCTACGTCCGGCTGCTCGACGGCACCGGCGAGTTCACGGCCGAGGTGCGGACGTCGCCCGAGGGGCACTTCCGGTTCTTCGCCGGCGACGGCGCCTGGACGCTGCGCACGCTGGCGCCCGGGGCGGCCACCGTCGACACCGCGGTGACCGCCAAGGTCGGCGACGTGACCGAGGTCGTCGTCGCCGTCTGAGCCCGGAGCCACCGATCCTCGCCGTCGCGAGCGTCCCCAGAAGGGTGTGGCGGCCAGGCGGAGCGCCGAAGGCGGGCCGGCGGCCCGTCGAGGTGCGACAACACAGCCGACGCGCCCGGCTGGTGACGCGCATCAGGCGACTGATCGGTGGATCCGGGCTGAGGGTCTCGGGCGGTGCCCGTGGCCGAGGCGTCGCCGGTTGCGCAGGTCGGCGGCG
>CAZVVS010000200.1:0-8939 GCA_964630585.1 uncultured Gordonia sp. | reverse complement strand
AGAGCATAAACTTGCTCACTGAGCGAGGCCAAGGATTCATCGAACAACACCTCGATAAATTCCATGTCATTGGAACTGAACAGTTCCTATCCGCCGATCTGGACCCCACTCGTCGATTGAAGTGAACTCAAGCAGTAATCATTGCGGCGGCTCAAAGGCCGCCGTCATCCCCCAGGGGGTCGAAATTACCTCGGCGTCAGGGGGGGACGTTTTACATCGGCGGTGACATGTTGGGCGCCTACTCTATAAAACGGCGCGGTCAATGCGGAATCAATCAACCAACGCCTTGAGCAAGGCGTCCCTTCCGTCCTGGTAGAACTCGATGTCCAGCTTGGTCGCCATATCGTCCGACAGGTCGAACAACTGGCGGCGACAGGCAACGGGCAGAAGCAAGGATTTGGCGCCCTTCTCCACGGCCATCTCCGCCAGCGTCACGGCGTTGTGGATAGGCTCGATTGTGCCGCCGAGCGTGACTTCGCCCACGACGACTAGTCCGCCGCGCACCGATTTCTTGAGCAAGGCGCTGGACAGCGCGATCAGGGCAGCGATGCCGGTCTTGGCGCCGGTCTTGGCCGCGTCGAAGCCTCGCAACTGGACCGAGAACTCGTGCGATCGCGGGTCGCGATCGCCAACCAGCTGCTGGGCGCGCGCGTAAAGATTCTGCTCGGCGCAGCGGACGGATTCCTTGAACGCCGGTGGAACCGGATTGTTCAGCACGCGCACACCGCTGCCGGGACCTTCCGTCACCTCCAGCCGAAACAGTCCCGGATGCTCGTCCTGCCCGCCCGGACTCAGGGTCCAGATCTGCCCGCACTCGAGCGGCTCGTCGCCGATTCCACCCTGGCTCTGTAGCTCGGGAGTCGCGACGAATTTCTCAACGCCTTCTGCGCCCAACGTGTAGCTGAAGTGCGTATTGCGGAACTCCGCGGCGCCAATACGCTTCTGCTGCTCCTTGACCCGCCGCCGCACCTCCAGCGCCAGGCGAACCGCCCACTCGAGATCCTCGTCACTGACGGCACTGTCGGGACTCGGATACAGCAGTTTCAGCAATCCGCTCACCGTCTTGTTCACGCCGTTGATGTCGCGCCCGGACAGCGCGCCGCCCCAGTAGACCCGCCCTTGCAGCGCCGAGACGCGACTCTGATTGCGCAGCTGCGTGAAGCATTCCGATAGGAAATCGCTCACCAGACCGAAGTGCTCGGTGAACAGCCCGGGGTTCAGCTTGGGCACGTCCCAACCCGGCAGGAAGCAGTGGATGCGATCCATGAAGGCGGTGTCGTCGCGCATCTCTGGGGGCAATGGCCCGAACAAGTGCCCGATGCGCTGCTGGTGCTCCACGTCGACTTCGAAATTACCGACCAGCACGATGGAACCGTCGGCGCGGATGCTCTCTTTGCCGCGGGAGAATTCGCCGCTCTCCATGTAGCCTTTCATGATGTTGACGCCGTCCTTCTGATCAAAGGAGACGCCGGAAACCTCATCGAAGCACACCACGTCGTACTGGCAGACCAATCCTCGCTGGCCGTTGGAATTGTTCACGAACATCCGGGCTACCGTCGCCTTTCCTCCGGAAATCAGGTGTGCATAGGGCGAGACCTGCTGGAACAGGTGCGATTTACCCGTGCCGCGCGGGCCGAGCTCGACGAGGTTGTAGTTGCGCTCCACGAACGGAACCATTCGCAGGAACAACGCATCCTTGGCCCGCTCATCCAGCCTGGCTGGCTCGAAGCCGACACTGCGCAGCAGCACATCGCGCCATTCAGCCGTAGTGAAGTCTTCGCGCCCCTTGGCCAGCACATCGAGCACTTCGCGTTTTGACAGCTGTATGGCGCGCAAGGACTCCACACCGAAGGGGCGGCCGCCCTTCTCCTGGGCGATGGAGGCGTCGTAGCCTAGTGTGACCTCCGCATAGAAGCCACCGGTCAGCATCCGTTCGTTGTCCTTGACCATCTCGGGGGTCAGGCGCACGTCCGTCAGGCGCAGACTGGGCAGGGTTGCCAGGTAGGAATCGGTCTTCGAGTCCAGGCGCGCGGTGATGATGTCGATGATCTTCACGGAACCCGACTCGCGAGCCCGGGCCTTGAACAGCTCCTCCTCGCCCGCCTTCACGGTGCGCGAAGCGAGCTGCCGCTGCACGATGTCCAGGCCTTCCTGGATCTCGGCCTCGTTCGTGGTGGCGCAATAGCGGCCCAGCAGAAACTCCACCACGTAAGTGGGCACCGGGAACTGCCGGCTGAATGTGCGAACGAGATCCTTGCGCACCACGTAGCCTTCGAAGGCGCTGCTGCTCTTGCGGTCGAGCTCATCGAGTTCCATTAAGCAATTCCTTCTCGTGTTCGATCATTGCCCGCCGATGGCGGTGGCGAGCTTCTGGATGACCTCGCCTTTGGCGTTCAACACGACCACGAACGCAGCCGAGCCGATGTGCTCGTCGTCGCTGATCGCCAAGCTGGCCTTACCGCCTTCGACGTGCTTGGTGCTCGCCGTCAGGCTGCTCGACGCAAGCGCTGGCTTGGTCCGGATATCGACCGACAGTCCGGGCGACTCCGGACTCACTTCGACCACGCAACGGAGCCCCTTCCAGGTCACCGAGCTAATGGTCACGCTGATTTCGGCGGCGGCTTCCGCGGTATCGAGCATGATGAGCGGCACCAGGCATTCCTGGAGGCTCAGCCCCCCGTGCGCATACTCGTTCCCCGCGATGAAGCAGGAAACGCCGGGCGCATAGGCCACCTGCACGTCCTGGCACCAGTCCCAGCCGAAAGTCAGCGGCGTGCCGTGAGCGGTGTCCTTGATGACGGCACAACGCCCCCAGCGAGTTTCAGCCTGATGCTTGGGGAGTTCGCTCTTCGGCAAGCCCCCCGGCATCAACAGCCAGCCGTGGTCGGTGACGATACGGAATCGCTTCCAGCCGGCCTGCGCCAACTCCTGCACGCGCTCCACGACGCGAGATAGCTGCGCATTGAGATCACGCGCCAGACGGACACCATGCTCGTGGCCGTAATGGTCGAGGTCACCCGATTCGGTCCAAGCCTTGCCACCTGAATCGCCGGTCTCGTGTATGTCCAAAGCCTGCACGCCGTTCTCGGACAACAGCTTGCGGAAGTTGTGGCCGGAAAGCGGTTTGCCGTCCGCCGCGACGCGCGGCGTGAATTCAGCATCGGACTTTTCGCCTGCCAGCAGCTTGGCTACGGGCGAGCACCAGGCTTTGCCAGAAGCGGTCACCGAGGGCATGCTAGTCCAATGCGCCGTCAGGGCTACTTTTCCCATCTGCTCCAACCGGTCCTTGAGCTGCGTCGCCACGTCGTATCGCAGGCCATCGACGAACAGTATGCACTCCCCTTGCGCCACAGCATCCGGCGAGGAAAGCGGCGGTTCGCCCAGCGATCCTCGAGCCTTCAGCGCGCTCTGCAAACGCTTGGCGCATTCCTCCAACCACGGCAGGTAGATCGCTCGCAAGGCAGCGGAAACAGCTGCGACCTCGTCATTTGCTTGCACCGCCGCAAGCGCCCGCATGGCCGCATCATCCACCTTCCATCCGGCCCCCTGGTAGCTCTGAGCTAATTCATCAGGACTCGAGCCGGTGGGAAGTTGCGAGCTCAATTCGGCGAGCGCCGCTAGGTGTCCTAGGGCAACGGCCAAAGGAGCCTGTCCCATGCGCGACCACAGCCACCCGCGACGGAATCCGTGCGCTTGCTCGGCCGAGAGGATTGCAGCACGCGCGTGCTCGGCGCTTGACGAAGCACAGCCCTTGAGGGCGTATCGCAATTGCTCTTCACCCTTCTCGTTGGCCCGCGGGTACCCGGCCAATGCCCCAGGCTCATCGAACAACCCTATCTGTGGCGGCTGCACTTTGACCAGCAGATCATAGACGTTCGGAAAGCTCGGGTAGGAGTCACGATACAACTCGACCACGGCGACCCAATTGCCATCGCCCTTCGCCAGAAGCTCCGCAGCGACCAAGGCGCCGTCGCTTACCGGGTCGAATCCAAGATCCGCCTTGCAGCGCTTGACGAAGAGGTTCCAGCGAACAGGGAGCCACTGCGCCTTGGCTGCAGCCGGATCATTCATCCAGACCAGCACGTCCCTGGTCGGGTTTGGCGCAAGAAGGCTGTGCAGCCACTCGGCATTGATTTGCCGCCCCCGCAACTCTGCGAGCGACCGATCCAACAGTACGCCGGCCTCCATGACCTGGCCCAGAGCCTCCAGGGTAGCCTTGTCCTGCGCGACATCGAGCCCCAGGCCACCGCTCTTGGACGCGAGAAAGGCGTTGACCGTCCAATCCTTGCCGTTCGCCTGGCTCCAGAAAACGCCGCGATACTGAAGTTCCGCAAGCGGCTGCAATTCGCGCGGACAGCTCTCAATGGCACGCAGGTCCGCGCGGCTCACGCCCGGCAGATAGATCACAGGCACACCTGAGGGCGTGAATTCATCGAGTGCACCGGCGATTGCACACTTCAGCCAGATTGCGGGGCCAGAGCGCTGCTCCGGCGCATACTCGCCAAGAATCAACAGATTGGGCATCAGTTTCAAAAGGCCAGGGATCGAGCTGCTCCAAATGCAATCCTTGTCGGGCCACAGTACCGCGGCCACTGGAGCAGATGTCTGGAGGTTCCCGTCAGCCGCGCAGGCTAGCGCCTCCGCCATCAGTGACAGCAAACGGGTCATGGGACACCTTGCTGCTGCGCACTTGGGGTCTGCGCGGATGCTAGGGCCGTGGCACAACGGCACAGGGGATCATTCGATGACCTGCCGCAATAGGCGCACGGTTTGTAATAGAGCCGTTCGAGATTCTGAATTTTCGGGGGATAGTTTCGCTCCTCAAAATATTGAGACTCGAATTCGTATAACACCTCGCCCGGCACCAACCCCTTGTCCTCGGAATCGGCAACATTCGAGCGCATCACCAGATCGCCCTCCTCATGCGAAGTATCGTCCTCGGCCGAATCGGCTGTTTCCGAGGAATCCAGCCAAGCTCGCTTCCCCGAGGGGAGGGCCAAGGCGAATTCGAGGTCATGCACCTCCACCTCGTCGCTGTCGCATTGATTCAGGGATTTTGCCTTCGCGTGCAGGATCAGGTTCTCGTCGATGCTGACATGCAGATTCAAGCGCTCGAAAAGCCGCTTCGCCTTGCTATCCACCTTCACCACGACGCTCTGAAGCACCCGTCGCCTATCATTCGGCATCACGTTCGGGCCGGCCCGATGCGGGGCCACGAGTTGAAATTTCGCATGACCGTCTGTCGGATCGACGCAGTAGAGCGTGAACCTTTCCTTGCGCAGTTCTCCTTCGATCGGCATCTGAAAGCCGGCTCTGAGAAGGCGCATGTAGGAGCCACGGGCGAGCGTCACTTCCACGTTCTTGGCCAGATGCAGACGGGACTCGTCATGGGCGACCCAGGCGGCGCCCTCGGAAATCAGCGAGGCGCTACGCTCGGAGACGTGAACACGGTTAGGACCGAACAGTTCGTGCAACCGGATCCTCACGATGGGCATGTTGACCATGCCGCCTGTGGCCAGGCAGAGCGGCACCGAAGCGGTGGAGTAACCCTCCCGCTCCAACAGGCGCTCGATGCGCGACACCCCTTTGCGCACCAGGTGATCGGTGATGCTTTCCAGCTCTTCTCGCGACAGGGTGTAGTCCAGGCTCGGGTCGTCTACCCCGCGGAAGAACGTCGGCACGAAGATGTTGACGCTGCTTCTGCTGCTCAGGTCGATCTTGGCCCGTTCGCATTCGTGCATCAGCCGCGTGCGCGCCTCGGGGTGGACATCAACGCCTTCACCCAAATCGCGCGCGGCGCGCACCCTACGCTCGATTTCATTACGCAACTCTTCATCGAAAAGATCGCCCCCCACATCCTCCGTGCCATCGTTGCCAACCTGCACCAGCATCCCGTCTACGAGCCGGCAGAGCGTGAGATCGAGAGTGCCGCCTCCCCAATCGAACACCAGCATCAGCTGCCGATCAAAGCGACGCATCGTCGCTTCCAAGTCCTCTCCGGCGCGCAAGTAGCCATACAATGCTGCCAGGGGCTCGTGAACGAATTGCACGATTCCCATGCCCGCCAAGCGAAAGGCGTCGCGCAGCAGTGCCCGACGCCGCCCCTCCATGTTCACCGGTATCGTGACGACGGCACGGTCCGTGCTCAGACCGCGCGCTGCCTTGGAAGACTGAGCATATCGTCTAACGTATTCGACCACATCGCGGACAATGTCCACGGGGCTGCGCTCCACGCCGCCGACGAAGACGCTTTCGCGCCCCAGCAGGGTCTTCGGCGAGCGCACCACGTTGCCCTGCACCCCAAGCCCGGCCTTGCTCAACCGCTCGCGCGCCTCACGCCCGACAATGGTCTTCGATCCCTCGTAACAGACGACCGAAGGGATCGGCAAACCGTGCTCGTCATTGAAACTGATTACCCTTCCGTCACGAATGACCGAGATCAGGCTATTGGTTGTGCCGAAATCGAAACTGACGACCGCCACGCTTCACTCCCCCTGCAAGTTCTTCAGTTCTATACGCAGCGCATCCACCACGCGCTCCACCCGGTCCTGGATGACATGTACCCGAGGTTCGCTACCGCGCACCGCGGACAGGCCTACCTCGAGCTGTTCGATATCGGTTTTCAACCGTCGCAGCATTCGCGTCCGCAGCTGTTCTAGATCGTCGTGCACGTGTGCCAACTCGTGGCTCAAGGCCGTCTGCAGCGCAGCGAGCGACTGCTCGGCATCCGAGCGCACCTCTTCAAGCTCGCGCTTTTTCTGCGCCAATTGCGCCCGCACATCTTCCAACTCCAGCTCCAGATCCGTCACCTTCTCACTAGCGGCAGCCGCTTCCCAACGCGCATTGTCGGCCCGCGCCGCCTGTTCGCGAGCCTGCTTGCGCAGTTGCTCGCAGGCCAACCCGACGCCTTCGACGTCGGCAATCTCGGTTATTGCTCGCAGTCTCAAGTGATCAGTCTCGAATTTTCGGGCACGCGGCTCCCATAGCGACGCGCTGAGAATCTCGACAAGCTCTGTCAAGTCGAGGTGCCTGGTGTCGGCAATCCACACGGCCAGGCAATTGGCGGCATTCATCCGCAGCTCTTCCAGTTCGGTCGGCTTCAGCGAGGGCTCATCGGGGTCATCCGATTCGCCCTTGTGCTCCGCTTCCGATACCATCGCAATGGCGCGCGCCGGGCGGGGCGCTTCCGGCAAGTTCTGGATGGCGGCCTGCAACTCTGGTCGACTAAAGATGGGGTGCCCCAGCATCGCCTCGTGCACATACCCGCGAAGCGCGGAGCGCAGCGTCTGGTAGCCCTGAACTTCCCGGCTTATCAGAAGCAACTGGCGCGGCACCGCGAACAGACGGTCTGCCCGCGCCAGCTCCGCCAGGCGAGCCTTGTCCTCGTCGCTCAACCTGGAATTGCGTGCTATCGCCCGCTCGGTCTTGTCCTTCAGCCCAATTTTTCGCCCCTTCTGCGCGTAGGCATGGGCAATGAATTGCGCCAAGGTCTCGATCTCGACCTTTGCCTTCAATTGCGGCTTGCTGTTGTCGCCCACCGCCTCCTGAGATCTCTTTTCCTCGATACCCACCACGGACTCCGAGAAGTCAGCAATGGGCTGCAATTCACGCGGTTCGACCACCAGTTCAGATTCCGGATTCGAGACATTCGGCACTGGCGGCAAAGTCTCCGAAGCAACCTCGGAGCGACTTCTCGTGGGTTGTCGTATCGGGTCCGACAACCGGGTTTCGCCAGTTCGCTTGTCAGTGATCGGGATACGCTTCTCGTCGACCATTTACTGCACTCCTTCCGCCGCCAGCCTGGCCAACAACGATTCCGCCCACGCACTCGTCTGTGAATTGCCAATCAATTCTCGCGCCACCGCCCGAGCGCCGGCCGCATTGCCCTTTGCGGCGAGCGCTTCCGCGAGCATGATCTGCAGCTTGAGCCTGTCGAAACCAGGAATATCCCGATTCAGCGCCGCGGAAATCTCCGCATCGCGCGATTTCAGCCCATGCACGCCGAGCGCTGCCCAGCGCAGGATACCGAAGGTCTCGTGGTCGGCGAGAAGGTCCTCTAGCGCCGTAGACCGCTCGTCGTCGTGCTCATGCGTGTGGTGCCACGGCCATCCCTCCAAGACCCCTGCGAACGACACCGCCGCGTGCCGCAGCCTGCCCTCCGGCGCGAGGTGTTGCGCGTCATCGAAGTGATTGAAGTGAAACGCCACCAGCGCCTGCACCATGTTCGCCAACGGTCTGTCGAAGCCCTTTAGTTCATCTGCCGATCGGGAATACCGCTCCCGATACGCGTCGAACGGCAGCCCGGAATCCGGCGCGCGTTCCTTGGCCAAAACGCCATACAGATAATGGCAAATGCCGTCCAAATAGCCGGTAGCGGTTCCGAAGGCAGCGCAATCAACTATGAACCTCTCGATAGCCTGAAGGTTCAGCGTGCGGCCATGGGCCAGCCGCAAGAATGCCGATTCCACGCCTGCGAGATGCGGCTCGCTCGCGACCGCGAAGACGAGTTCGAACTTTGCTGACGCCCCCTCGTTCGCGAGCTCCAACATCACGCGATCGTTCGTAACGTCGGCCAAGCGCTGCGGCAACTCTTCGGGCGCGACGCGTCGTCCGTTCAACACGGCCGAACGCACGTGATCGAATCTGACCTCCGATGCCGCCAAGCGCCGCCTGACGGCAAAGGCACTCGCCCCCACTTCAGCTCCACGCAGGAACAGCGCTGGGCGCGAGTATGCGTGGTCCTCGAAGCGGTGTCGCTGCAACTCGTCCATGGTGTTGAACTTGCGCTCACAGTGCCTGCACGGATAGGTGATCTCTCGCTTCTCGATGACGAAATCGATCCCCGTCGGCTCGTGGAACTCCCAGTACCCGGTCTGCCAGAAACCCATGATCCTCCCCTCTCGCTAGTTCAAGCAGCGGTGCAATTGGCTAGCAGCGCC
>CAZVVS010000199.1:0-9026 GCA_964630585.1 uncultured Gordonia sp. | reverse complement strand
CTGGCCATGGGCCACGCGATGGTCCGAGCCGGCCTGCGCGTGCTCCGCGACGACGGTGCCGGGCAGGCGTGGATCCCCGACGTCGTGCACGCCCACGACTGGTTGGTCGCGCATCCGGCGGTCGCGCTCGCCGAGTTCTACGACGTCCCGCTGGTCGCCACCATCCACGCCACCGAGGCGGGCCGACACAGCGGCTGGGTCGCGGCGAGGACCAACCGCCAGGTGCATTCGGTGGAGTGGTGGTTGGCGCGGGAGGCCGACGCATTGATCACGTGCTCGACGTCGATGCGCGACGAGGTCAACCGCCTCTTCGGCCCCGAGTTGGCCGAGATCCAGGTCATCCACAATGGGATCGCCGTCGAGGAATGGCCGCACCGGCGCCTGGAGGAATCCGGCACGGTCCTGTCGGACGGGCCCGCGGAGCTGTTGTTCGCGGGGCGGCTCGAGTACGAGAAGGGGGTGCAGGACCTGTTGGCAGCGCTGCCGCGGATCCGGCGCACCCATCCCGGGACCACGCTGACCATCGCCGGTTCGGGGACCCAGCTGGAATGGCTGCTCGAACTCGCGCGCAAACACCGCGTCGTCGGTGCGGTGACCTTTCGCGGATCCGTCGACCGCGCCGAGCTGATCGAGCTCATGCACCGGTCCGCGGCGATCGTGTTGCCGAGCCGCTACGAGCCATTCGGGATCGTGGCCCTGGAAGCCGCGGCAACGGGCGTGCCGCTGGTCGTGTCGACGGCGGGCGGCCTCGGTGAGGCCGTCACCGACACTCACACCGGGATGACCTTCCCGCCCGCCGACGTCACCGCGCTGGCGGCCGCGGTGCGCACCACACTCGACGACCCCGAGGCCGCGGCACAGCGCGCGCGGCGCGCCTTCGACAGGTTGACCGAGGAGTTCTCCTGGCTGACCGTCGCCGAGCGCACGACCGGGGTCTACGTCGCCGCCAAGCGCAGGGTCCGCCACCCGATCGGGCGGCCCAACATCGTCGAGCGCCCGCTTCCCGAGCGCGACCCGAACCAACCGATCACGTAGGCACGGGTGGCGGGGTCGGCTAGCCGGCGGCCTTTTTCTTCCGTTCGATGTCGGCCAGTGCGCGCTCGTGCTCGGCGCGAGCTGCGGCGTTGCGCTCCCACTCGTCCTTGCGGTTCTTAACGACACGCGCCGGCGCGCCGACGGCGATCGAGTAGTCCGGGATCACGCCCTTGACCACTGCGTGCGAGCCGAGCACGCATCCGCGCCCGACGATGGTGTTGCGCAGCACCGACACCTTGGCCGCGACCCACGTGTCCGGACCGATCCGCACCGGGCCCTTGACGATGCCCTGGTCTTTGATCGGCAGTTCGAGGCTGTCCATCTTGTGGTCGAAATCGCAGATGTAGCACCAGTCGGCAACCAGCGTCGACGACCCGATCTCCAAGTCGAGATAGGAGTTCACCACGTTGTTGCACCCGAAGACGGCCTTGTCACCGATCCGCAGGCTCCCCTCGTGGGCCCGGATCGAGTTGCCGTCGCCGATGTGCACCCAGCGCCCTATCTCCATCCGGGCGAGCTCGGGCGTCGCATGAATCTCGACATTGCGCCCAAGGAAGACCATGCCGCGCAGCACGACGTGCGGGTTGGCCAACCGGAAGCGCGCCAACCGCAGGTATCGGACGAGGTACCAGGGCGAATACGCGCGGTTCGCGATCACCCAGCGCAGCGAGGCCATCGTCAGGAATCGGACCTGCTCGGGGTCACGGTGCCGACCGGCGCGCCAACGGTCGCGGTACGAGGCGTTCCACATGGTGGTCATGCCACAAACCTTAGTGGAGTGAAAAATCGGACACGATAGGCTCACTGACATCCCGATCCCCCGGGACCATCTGCCGCGAAAAGGAGCACATCGATGCTGCGAGCGCCACGACCCGCATCGGCCCGGCGAATCCCGTCGAGGACCACGCGCGCGGCGGTGGCGACGGCGACGGCCACTCTCGTCGCCACCGCCCTGGTCGCCTGCTCCGACGGCCAGGTCAGCGTCAAGTCCCTCGCCAGTCCGGGCTGGTCGAGTTACGGCGGCAACGCCGGCAACACGAACTTCGCCTACCCGGAGGTCCCCAATGATCTCGCCCTGAGCTGGACCCGGCCCACCGGCGGCCCGATCACCTCGCCACTGACCATTTCCAACCAGTCCAACGTCAGCGTCACGGCCAACACCGCCAACGGCTGCAACTGGATGGTGCTCGACCAGCGCGCCGGGCGGATGAACTTCTGCAAGCGCATGCGCCCGGGCATCGAGGTGCAATCCCCCCTGATCGACCAGTTCGACCAGCCCTACGTCGGCGAGGAGACGATGTTCCTCGGCTGGACCGCCGGTGGTGCGATTCGCTGGCGGATGCCGGTGATCGGCGTCCCGACGTCGGCGAAGTTCGTCGCACCGTCGATGGTCCTCGTCGCCACCACACAGGGCCAGGTCCTGCTCCTCAACACGACCGACGCCACTTTTGCCGCCCCCGAAGTCCGTTTGCGCGCCGATGCCGACCCCGACAACGCGATGGCCGGCTTCGGCGACTGCGTGACGAGCGGCCCGCGCTGCGGCATCCCCGCCCCCGCCGCCGTGGATGTGAACACCTCTCGCATGTACCTCAACTTCTGGCCGCAGGGCGCCATCGCCTCCCAGGTTCGAGCCCTGGACTACGGCGTGGTCGACGGCAAGCGGGAGGTCCGCGAGGCGTGGCACGCCGACATCCCCGGCGGTGTCATCGGCCCCGCGACGGTGTCCGCCGACGGTAAGACGGTGTACGCCTTCAGCCGTATCGGCAAGCTCGTCGCCCTGCAGGCTGACACCGGGCAGACGAAGTGGGCCTACGACTACGGCGACCCCGGATTCGCCACGCTCACCGCCACCCCCGACGGGCACATCATCCCGACGGGCCCCCTCGGCGGGCCGGTGACGATGCTCGCCGACCGCGGTGACCGCGCCGAGAAGGTGTGGTCGCGCACCGACCTGAAGACGGCCAGCCTGGGCGCGCTGACCAACTCGGGAACCGCGTGGACCGTCGTGCGCACCGATGACGACGGACTGGCGCTGATCGAGGTCTCCGCCGCCGACGGCAAGACCCTGCGGACGCTGCCGCTGCCCGAGGCCAAGGGGTTCGCGACGGGCGTGGCCGTTTCACCGAAGGGCCAGGTCGCCGTTGCCACCAACATCGGCAAGGTCTACTTCTTCGACTCGAAGGAGCAGATCGGGCGCTAGCCCGGTTGTAGCGTCGGGCCCTAGCCGGGCTGGCGCCACCCCGGTTCGCAGATGAAGGCGACACCCCGCGCGCCGATCCGCGTGATGACGAGGGACAACGGCGCGCCACCCCGCAGGCGCAGGCGCTTGCGCAGCTCGTCGGGATCCACGTCGACGCCGCGCACGAGGATCTCCAGGCTCCCGCAGTCGCGGGCGGCCAGTGCCTTGCGCAGCGCCTTCTCCTTCATCGGAACCTGCTCGAGGACCGCAAACCCACGGACCCCGGGTGGGACGGCGTCACCGGTGAGGTAGGCGATCTTCGGGTCCAGCTGCCACAGGCCGTGCCGCGCGGCCCAATGACGCACCAGGCCGGCACGCACGATCGCGCCGTCGGGGTCGATGATCCAGCGCCCGGGTTCGCCGACCGCCACATCGTCGGACTCGGCGTCGGTGATCTCCTCGACGCGCAGCTTCCCGTCGACGACGCGCAGCACCGTGGCGCGCTGGTTGATGCCGTCGCGCAGTTCGGTCCACAGGCAGGCCTCGCGGACTCCCCCGTCGAGCGAGGTCACCTGGACCTGACCGTCGAAACCGTACTTCGCCCGCAGCGTCCCGTAGTCGATCCCCGGCGCCGTTTTCACCGCCAGCGGTCGCCCCGCGTACGTCGTCAGGACGTCGATCAGCGGCGGCGAGAAGTCACCGAGCCGGAACGTGCGGTTGCCGCCCTTGCGCCGCGCCGGGTCGGCCAACAGGACGTCGGCCGTCGACGTCGGGGTGAGCGCATCGGCGCGCAGCAGGGTCACCCCCGTCGTGTTGTGGTCGGCCATCGCCAGGCGGACCGGGTCGAGGTCGGAGCCGATGACACCGCCGATGCCGCCGGTGTGTGCGAGCTCGACCAGCTCCGCACCGACCGAACAGGTCACGTCGTGGACGACCGCCCCGGGGAAGCGGCGCGCGATCTCCGCCGCCCGGTGCGCGGCGACCACTTGCGTGGTCGCCTGCTGCAGGGCTTCCTCGGTGAGCAGCCAATTCTGGGCGTCGCGCAGACGCCCGACGGCCCGCCGCCGGGAATGGACGGTCTCGGCCAGCGCGGGAGCCCGGGTGCCGTATCGAGTGCGCAGCTCGGCCACGTCAGCGATCAGTGTGTCGGGTGCAAGTGCTAACCCGGCGGCATACTCGAGCGCCTTGATGCCGTGCCGCGATCGCAGAAACGCGACATCGTCGACGGTGATCACGGGCGCCGGAAGGGCTGACGGATCAAACGGCCGGCTTGGTGCCGGTCACCATGACGTTGTAGAAGAACTTCGGCGGGACGACCTTGCGCAGGACGTTGTCGTCGAGCCAGCTGAGGCTGCGCCAGCCGCCGAACGCGAACCGCGCCCAGTTCCAGCCCAGCTTCTCCGGCGGCACGGCCGCCTCGAAAGTGCGCACCGGCCACCCCAGCATCGCCGCGGAGAACTCCTCGGTCGCGGTGGCGACGTTCGCGGCGCCGGCCTTGCGGGCGATCCCGGCGAGGTCGTCGGGGTCGAACGTGTGGATGTCTACGACCGCCTCGAGCGCGGCGGCGCGCGACGACTCGTCGAGCTCCTCCTGCGGCCGGCGCCAGCTGCCCAGCGCCGGGATCCGAGTCAGGTTGGTCGTCGCGTACCAGGTGGCGCGGGAGAGCCAGCGCGCGTAGAAGTCACCGATCGTCGACGGCTCACCGGCGAACACGAAGCGCCCACCGGGCTTCAATACGCGCAGCACCTCGCGCAGCGACAGCTCGACGTCGGGGATGTGGTGCAGCACCGCGTGCCCGACGACGAGGTCGAAGGTGTTGTCCTCGTAGGGGATCTTCTCCGCGTCGGCGACACGGCCGTCGACGTCGAGTCCCAGGTTCTCCGCGTTGCGCAGCGCCACCTTCACCATGCCCGGCGACAGGTCGGTGACCGACCCCTTCGTCGCCACCCCGGACTGCATCAGGTTCAACAGGAAGAACCCGGTTCCGCAGCCCAGTTCCATGGCCCGCTCGTAGGGCAGCGGCGCGTCGGGGACGACCGCGTCGAAGCGCCCGCGCGCGTAGTCGATGCAGCGCTCGTCGTAGGAGATCGACCACTTGTCGTCGTAGGTCTCGGCCTCCCAGTCGTGGTAGAGCACCTGGGCGAGCTTCGTGTCCTCCAGCGCGGCTTTGACCTGCTCCTCGGTGGCGTGCGGGTTGGGCGCGGGGTCAGCCCCGGGGGAATGCGTGGTCATCGTGTCTCCGTGGAGGGTTGGATCTGTGTATCGCCGGTAATCCTAGCGGCCGGTGAACTTGGCCTTTCCGGGGCCGTTCTCGACGAAGGACTCCATACCGATCGTCCGGTCCTCGGTGGCGAACAGCGCGGCGAACAGCTGCGCCTCGATCGCCAGCCCGGTGGACAGATCGGTGTCCAGCCCGCGGTCGACGGCGGCCTTGCCCGCGGCCAGCGCCACCGACGCCGCACCGGCGAACTGGCCCGCCCAGGCGAGAGCGGCGTTGTACACCTCGTCGGGGGCGACGACCTCGTCGACGAGACCGATCGCCAGTGCCTCCTCCGCACCGACGAATCGGCCGGTGAAGATCATGTCCTTGGCCTTGGCCGGCCCGATGAGCCGTGCAAGGCGCTGCGTCCCGCCGCCGCCGGGGATGACGCCCAACAGAACCTCGGGGACACCGAGCTTCGCGTTGTCGCCGGCGATGCGCCGGTCGGCGCCGAGGGCAACCTCGAGCCCGCCGCCGAGGGCGTACCCGGTGATGGCGGCCACGGTGGGCTTCGGGATGTCGGCGATGGCGCCGAGACCGTCTTGCAGCCGGCGGGCGACCTTGCTCATCTCGGCGAAGGTCATGTCGTTCATCTCTTTGATGTCGGCGCCGGCGGCAAGCACCTTTGGGCCGCCGTACACGACGACGGCCTTGATGTCGTCGCGCACCGACGCCTCCTCCGCCGCCGCCGCAAGCTCGGTCTGGACCTGGCGGTTCAGCGCGTTCATCGGGGGGCGGCTCAGCAGGATCGTGCCGACGCCGGGGTGGTCTTGCGAGGTTTCCAAAGTGACGAACTCAGCCATGGGGACAACCCTATACGCTGGGCCACGTGGCTCAGCGCGGCGATCGGATACCGATCGAGGTCGACGGTCGGATCATCGAACTGTCGAGTCCCGACCGCGTCTACTTCCCCGAGCGCGGTGAGACAAAACTCGACCTCGCGCGCTACTACCTCACCGTCGACGACGGCATTGTGCGCGCGCTGCGCGACCGGCCGACGATGCTGCACCGCTTCCCCAAGGGCGTCGACGGCCCGAAGGTCCACCAGAAGCGACTGCCCGCCGGCGCGCCGCCCTGGATCGAGACGTGCGAGATCTACTTCCCCCGTTACGGCCGCACCGCCGACGAATTGTGCGTGACGAGCGCCGCCGATGTGATCTGGGCGGTGCAGATGTCCACCGTCGAGTTCCACCCGTGGAACTCGCGCCGCTTCGCCGTGGAGAAGCCCGACGAGTGGCGCATCGACCTCGACCCGATGCCCGACTGCCCGTTCGACCGGGTCCGGCGCGTCGCCGGGGTGGTCCACGAAGTGCTCGACGAACTGGGCATCCGCGGCTTCCCGAAGACCTCGGGCGGGCACGGGCTGCACGTCTATGTCCGGATCAGGCCGGACTGGGCCTTCGCCGATGTGCGGCGCGGTGCGCTGGCGTTCGCGCGCGAAGTGGAGCGGCGGATACCCGACGAAGCGACGACGACGTGGTGGCGTAAGGACCGCGACCCCACGGCGGTCTTCATCGACTTCAACCAGAACACCCGCGACCACACGATGGCCGCGGCGTACTCGGTCCGCGGCAATCCGCGGGCCACGGTGTCTGCGCCGGTCACGTGGGCCGAGATCGACGACTTGGTGCCCGATGACTTCACCATCGCCACCATGCCCGCCCGCTTCGCCGGACTCGGCGACCTGCACGCACATATCGACGACGTCGCCTACGACATCGAGACCCTGCTGGAGTGGGCCGATCGCGACGGTCTCGAGTAGACGTCTGGCGTCAGGACTGCCGGTTGAAGAACAACTCCCGCGCACGGGGGTTCATCGAGGCGAAGTACTCGTCGGCATGGCGGAACCGCATGCCCTCGAAGTCGTCGTTGGGGGTGCCCGGCTCGATCGGCTTGATCTCGCGAGGAGCGGCGAACAAGTCGGCCACCGTCTCATGTGCGGCCAGCTGGCGCAGCTGTGTCCAGGTCGGCGGGAGCAGGAAGTGCTTGCCCGCCGTCCAGTCGGCCATCGCCTGCGACACCGGATACCACTGTGCCGTTTCGACCTCCGACGTCTCGGCGTCGGCGTCCTGCCCCACCGGCATCTCGGCGAGGAAGAACCGGGTGTCGTAGCGCCGCTTCTCGATCTTCGGGGTGATCCAGTGCGCGAGCGGCCGCAGGAGGTCGGCCCGCAGCGCGAGGTCGTTCTCGCGCAGGAACTGCGCGAAGGACAGCTCACGACTCTCCAGCGCGGCGCGCGCGGGCATCAGCGACGCGACGTCGGCGGCCGAGCCGTCGGTGCGGGTCACGAGCAACACGCCGCATTCCTCGAAAGTCTCCCGGACCGCCGCGCACACCAGCTTCTGTGCGCCGGTCGGCGACGTGGAGAAGGTCTGCGCCCACCACTGGGCGTCGGGGCCGACCCATGCCAGGTCGGCATCGGCGTCGCGCTCATCCACGCCGCCACCCGGGAAGACCGTCATGCCGCCGGCGAAGGCCATCTGCCTGACCCGGCGTTGCAGGAACGCCTCGATCCCGTCGTCACCGTCGCGGACCAGCACGACCGTCGAGGCGTCGCGCAGCGGTGGCGGTGAATCGGCCGGTGTCGGCGAGTCGGCCGGTGTCGGTGAATCAGTCATTGCTCGGCCCTCCGATGTCCGCCGGCACGACGGGCCCGCCGGGCGAAGAACCGCCCGTCGATGACGTCGAGCGCGATTTGCTGGTGGAATGCCGTGGACAGGTTCTCCGCGGTCAGCACGTCCTCGAGCAGCCCCTGCGCGACGACGCCGCCCTCCGACAGCAGCATCGCGTGGCTGAAACCGGGCGGGATCTCCTCGGGGTGGTGGGTGATCAGCACGGTGGCGGGAGCGTCGGGGTCGGCGGCCAGGCGGCCGAGGCGGTCGACGAGTTCCTCCCGACCGCCCAGGTCGAGCCCGGCGGCCGGCTCGTCGAGCAACAGCAGCTCCGGATCGGTCATCAGCGCCCGCGCGATCTGGACGCGTTTGCGCTCCCCCTCCGACAGGGTGCCGTAGGTACGTTGCGCCAGGTGTTCGGCACCGAGCGACTCCAGCGTGTTCAGCGCCTGGCTGCGGTCCACCGGCTCGTAGTCCTCGCGCCACCGGCCCAGCACCGCGTACCCCGCCGACACGACGAGGTCCTCGACGATCTCACCAGGCGGAATCCGCTCGACCTCACGACCGCCGGTCAACCCCAGTCGGGTCGTGAGTTCGCGCAGGTCCACGCGCCCCAGCTGTTCGCCGAGCACGTACCCCACCCCCGACGTGGGGTGCTGGCGCGCCGAGGCCATCGAAAGCAGCGACGTCTTGCCCGCCCCATTGGGGCCCAGGATCACCCAGCGCTCGTCGAGCTCGACCTGCCAGTCGATCGGACCGACCAGTGTCGTGCCCCCGCGCACCAGGGAGACGCCTCGGAAGTCGATGAGGAGGTCGGGATCGGGAGGCTCGGGGGTCACGCCTCTATCGTGCCGGATCGCCGGCGCCGGGAATACCCGGACCCGCCGGACCCTTGAAATGGGCATGACCGCAGAGCCCTCCACCGCTGGAATCGGCGTGC
>CAZVVS010000198.1:0-9063 GCA_964630585.1 uncultured Gordonia sp. | reverse complement strand
CCTGCAGGAATTGCTCGCCGGCCTGCGACCCGGCGATTCCGTGCTCAGCGAGGAGTCGGCCGACGACTTGTCGCGTCTGGACGCCTCGCGCGTGTGGATCGTCGACCCCGTCGACGGCACTCGCGAGTACGGCAGCGGGCGTGTCGACTGGGCCGTGCACGTCGCCCTGTGGGAGCGCGGCGACGACGGTGCCGGTCTCCTCACCGCCGGTGCGGTCGCCCTGCCCGCGCTCGGGGTGACCTACTCCTCGGATGCGGCGCCCATCGAACCGGTCGCCGGGCTCGCGGCCCCGCGCACCGGGCGCGACCGGGTCGTCGTCAGCGGATCGCGCCCCCCGGGGTTCGCCGACGCCGTGGCCGCCGCGGTCGACGCCGAGCTCACGCCGATGGGCTCGGCCGGGGCAAAGGCGATGGCGGTCGTGCGCGGCGAGGCCGACGCCTACATCCACGGCGGCGGGCAGTACGAGTGGGACTCGGCCGCGCCGGTGGCGGTGGCGCAGGCCAAAGGCCTGTGGTGCAGCCGCATCGACGGTTCGCCGCTGCGCTACAACCAGCGCGACACCTACCTTCCCGACCTGATCGTGTGCCGGCCGGAGTTGGCAGATCGGATCATCGCCGCGATCCAGGCTTAGCCGCTGGTGATGCCGCTGCGGCGATCGAGTCTTAAGCACCGGAAACTCGTCGCTGGCGGATATTCTTCACTGCGTGCACCCACGTTTGCGGGCCCTGGGCTTGGTCCTGTTCCTCCTCGGGATGATGGCCGGGGCGCCGGTAGGCCTGCCGGCCGCGCAGGCCGAGCCCCGAAACATCACGGTGGTCACCCACCCGCTGCCGCCGTTCGTGATGGTCGAGGGTAGCCACCGCACCGGCTTCACCGTCGACCTCTGGGATGAGATCGCACAGCGGTCGGGGTGGACCACCACCTATCGCGACGTGGACAGCGTGAAGGACCAGCTCGCCGCGGTGACCAGCGGCACCGCCGATGTCGGGGCGGGCGCGATCTCGATCACCTCCGAGCGCACCACCCGATACGACTTCAGCCAGCCGATCCTCAACGCGGGAATGCAGATCATGGTGCCCGCCGGAAAACAGGGCCCCACTACACCGGGCCTGCGCGGATTCCTCGACCTGCTGCTGTCCAAGACGATGCTGGTTTGGCTGGCCTCGGCGCTCATCTTGGCGCTGGTGCCGGCGCATTTCTACTGGTTCGTGGAGCGTCGTCACCCGGAGTCGAAGATCTCGCGGTCGTACTTCCCCGGGATCTTGCAGGCGCTCGGTGCCATGCTCGGTTCGTTGATCGCGGCGGGCGATGATGCGCCGCAGCACTGGCTCACTCGCGGGCTGTTCCTGTTGTGGGCGTTTGTCGGCGTGATCTTCGTGGCCTTCTACACCGCCAACCTCACGGCGAACCTCACCGTCGAACGCTTCGACTCCAAGATCTCCGGGCCCGGCGACCTCGTCGGGAACAAGGTGGCCACCGTCGCCCACACCACGTCGGCGGCCTTCCTCAAGGAACGGGGGATCAAAGCGGCCGAGATGGATTCCGTCGACGGTGCGCTGCGGGCCATCCGTGAGGGTTACGACGCCGTCGTCTTCGACGCCCCGGTGCTGCAGTACTACGTAGCCCATGCGGGGAAGGGGATCGCGCAGATGTCCGGGCCGATCTTCGCGGCCGAGGATTACGGCTTCGCGTTCAAAGAAGGCAGCGGCCTGCGCCGACAGGTCGACGCAGCCCTGCTTTCGATGCGCGAGGACGGCACCTATGAACGCATCAGGCAGCTGTGGTTCGGCGCCGAAGGGTCTGGCGGTTCCGGGGGTGGGAACTGAGCGGTTCAGTGCGGAACGGACTCGCCTAGACTTGTGCGCGTGACCTCCCACGTCGACACAGTGTCGAATGCCGAGCAGACCCCCGATCATCCCCAGCCCTTCGCCGAGCTCGGGTTGAAGGACGACGAGTACGCGCGGATCCGCGAGATCCTCGGGCGCCGGCCCACCGACGCCGAGCTGGCCATGTACTCGGTGATGTGGTCGGAGCACTGCAGCTACAAGTCCTCGAAGGTGCACCTGCGCTACTTCGGCGAGACCACCACCGAGGAGATGCGCTCCAAGATGCTTGCGGGCATCGGCGAGAACGCCGGTGTGGTCGACATCGGTGACGGCTGGGCGGTGACGTTCAAGGTCGAGTCGCACAACCACCCGTCCTACGTCGAGCCATACCAGGGCGCGGCGACCGGCGTCGGCGGCATCGTCCGCGACATCATGGCGATGGGCGCCCGCCCGATCGCGGTGATGGACCAGCTGCGCTTCGGCGCGGCCGACGCCCCCGACACGCGCCGCGTCGTCGACGGTGTGGTGCGCGGCGTCGGCGGCTACGGCAACTCGCTGGGCCTGCCCAACATCGGCGGTGAGACCGTCTTCGATGCGAGCTACGCCGGCAACCCGCTGGTCAACGCCCTGTGTGCGGGTGTGCTGCGCACTGAGGACCTGAAGCTCGCCTTCGCGTCCGGCGCGGGCAACCAGATCATCCTGTTCGGCGCGCGCACCGGCCTCGACGGCATTGGCGGTGTCTCGGTCTTGGCCTCGGAGACTTTCGACGACGACGGTGGAGACGGCCCCAGCCGTAAGAAGCTTCCGTCGGTGCAGGTCGGTGACCCGTTCACCGAGAAGGTCCTCATCGAGTGCTGCCTGGACCTGTACCGCGAGGACCTCGTCGTCGGGATCCAGGACCTCGGTGGCGCCGGTCTCTCGTGCGCGACCTCGGAGCTGGCCGCCGCAGGTGATGGTGGCATGCACATCGACCTGGAGAAGGTGCCGATGCGCGCGCAGGGGATGACCCCGGCCGAGGTGCTCTCCAGTGAGTCGCAGGAGCGCATGTGCGCGGTCGTGGCGCCGGAAAACGTCGAGAAATTCATGGCCGTGTGCCGCCGCTGGGACGTGCTCGCGACGGTGATCGGCGAGGTCACCGACGGTGAGCACCTCGTCATCGACTGGCACGGGCAGACCGTCGTCGACGTTCCGCCGCGCACCGTCGCTCATCAGGGCCCGGTCTACGAACGCCCGCTCGAGCGCCCGGAATGGCAGGACGGCGTCATCGCCGACACCAGCGCGTCGCTGAATCGGCCGTCGACGCCCGACGAACTGCGCGCGACGACCCTGGCGATGATCTCTTCGCCGGCGCTGTGCAGCCGCGCGTTCATCACCGAGCAGTACGACCGCTATGTGCGCGGCAACACCGTGCTGGCCGAGCACGCCGACTCGGGCATGATCCGCATCGACGAGAAGACCGGTCGAGGGATCGCGCTGGCCACCGACGCCTCTGGTCGATACACCTTCCTCGATCCGTACCGCGGTGCGCAGCTCGCGCTGGCCGAGGCGTACCGCAACGTGTCGGTGTCGGGCGCGACGCCGGTGGCGGTCACCAACTGTCTGAACTTCGGGTCGCCGGAGAACCCGGCGGTGATGTGGCAGTTCAGCCAGGCCGTGCGCGGATTGGCCGACGGATGCGCGCAGCTGGGCATCCCGGTGACCGGCGGCAACGTCAGCTTTTACAACCAGACCGGTTCGACGCCGATCCTGCCGACACCGGTCATCGGGGTACTCGGCGTCATCGACGACGTGAAGCGCCGCATCCCCACCGGATTCGGCACCGAACCGGGGGAGACGCTGATCCTGCTCGGGGAGACGCGCGACGAGTTCGACGGTTCGATCTGGGCGCAGGTCACCGGCGACCACCTCGGCGGAGTGCCGCCCGTGGTGGACCTGGAGGCCGAGCGGTTGCTGGGCCAGATCCTCGTCGCCGCGTCACGAGACGGCCTCGTCTCCGCCGCCCACGACCTGTCCGAGGGCGGCCTCATCCAGGCCGTGGTCGAGTCGGCGCTCGCGGGCGAGACCGGTTGTCGGATCATCCTGCCCGACGGTGCGGACCCCTTCGTGTGGCTGTTCTCCGAGTCCGCCGGACGGGTGCTGGTGTCGGTGCCGCGCACCGAGGAGTCGCGGTTCTGTTCGATGCTCGACGCGCGCTCACAGCCGTGGACGCGCATCGGCGTCGTCGATCAGGGCGCTGACGATGTGAGCGTGCAGGACCAGTTCTCCATTCCGCTGTCGGAGTTGCGGCAGGTACACGGTGCGACGCTGCCCGCTTTATTCGGCGAAGGACTCCATTCGGTCTGAGGGTGGACCCGGGCCGGGTCCGCGCTGGTTCCGGCCGCGCGGCACTTCCGCAGGTCTAGTACCCTCACGGCATTGCACTTGCGATGACCTGCGAGATGGAGCGCCACGATGACCAATCCCTATGACCCCAACGCGGTCCCCGGCGGATACGGCCAGCCCGATCCCGGACAACCGGCCTATGGACAGCCCGCACCCGGACAGCAGCCCTACGGCCAGCCCGGATACACCCAGCCCGACGCAGGACAATACGCCCAGCCCGGCTACGGACAGCCCGCCTACGGACAGCTGGCCTACGGGGCCCCGGGCTACGGTGCCCCCGGTTACCCCGCGGCGGGCGGCTACCCGCTGGCCGGCAAGCCGGACAACAACCTGGTGTGGGCGATCGTCACCACCGTGCTGTGCTGCCTGCCGCTGGGCATCGTCGCGATCATCAAGGCGAACTCGGTCGACAAGCTGTGGGCCGCAGGCGATTTCGCCGGTGCCCAGGCCGCGGCCGACGAGGCCAAGCGGTGGTCGATGTGGGGCCTGATCGCCGGCATCGTGTGGTCACTGATCTGGGTCGTCGTCGCCGTCCTGCTGATGGCGGGCGTCATCGGTGCGGCGTCGACCTCGACGTACACCTACACGCCGCGCTACAGCTACTCCTACACCTCGCCGACGTACCCCACTTACTGAGCGATGCCCGTGGCGCAGCGGGCCCACGACCGCACCGACCGAATGATCCGGGCGCTCGAGCGGGCGGGGTCGAATCCGGTGATCGGACCGGCCGCGGTCCTGGCCGGTACCGCTGCCGTGGGGGCGCTCATCTGGTTCGGTGATCCGACCAATCCCGACGGCCACCTGCCTGCGTGCCCGACCAAGACGCTGCTGGGCATCGTCTGCCCCGGATGCGGCACCATGCGGATGCTGTACTCCCTGATGCATGGCGACGTCGCCGGGGCATTGCACTACAACGCCGTCGGTCTGGTCGCCGTCGTGTTGCTGGCGTGGTCCTTCGCCGCCTACTGCGCCCGGGTGTGGACCGGGCGACGGTGGCGGACCTGGCAGCACGGGCGCCATTCAGCGGTCGTGGTGCTTGTCGTGGTCGTGGTCTGGTTCGTCGTCCGCAACATCCCCATCGCACCGTTCGACTCGCTTGCCGTCTGAGCAACTGAAACGTGTTCTAGTCTGAGGGGTATGACTCTTCGCGTCGTCGAATGGTCGACCGGCACCGTCGGCCGACATGCCATCGAGGGAATCGACCGCCACCCGGACCTGGAACTGGTCGGGGTGTGGGTGTCTGATCCGGCCAAGGTCGGGAAGGACGCCGGGCGCTTGGCCGGGCTGGACCGCGACTTGGGGGTCGTGGCGACCAACGACAAGCAAGCGCTGCTCGACCTCAAGCCCGACGCCATCGTGCACACCGCGATGACCGACGATCGGATCTTCGAGGCGATCGGCGACCTCACCGAGTTCGTCCGCGCCGGCGTCAACGTCGTCTCCTCGGGCCCGGTGCTGCTGCAGTACCCGTTCGGCGTCGTGCCCGCAGCGGTGACCGACCCGATCATCGCGGCCGCGAAAGAAGGCGGCGCCACCCTGCACGTCAACGGAATCGACCCCGGCTTCGCCAACGATGTCCTGCCGCTGGCCATGACCAGCCTGTCGCGGCGCATCGACGAGGTTCGCGTTGCCGAGATCGCCGACTACTCGACCTACTACCAGCCGGTCGTGAACAGCCAGATCTTCGGCTTCGGACAGCCCATGGACGAACGGCCGGTGCTCCTCAACCCCGGTGTCCTGTCGATGGCATGGGGATCGGTGGTCCGCCAGATCGCCGCCGGTCTCGACGTCGTCCTCGACGAGCCCCTCATCGAGCGGATCGAGGAAGTCGCCGCCGACCGCGACTTGCAAACCGTCTCCGGGACGATCCCCAAGGGCACCCGCGCCGCGCTGCACTTCGAGGTCGTCGGACAGGTCGGCGGCGTGGACCGCATCGTGCTCGAGCATTACACGCGCAACCACCCCGACCAGTGCCCAGACTGGCCCAAGCCGACCAACGGCGACGGTTGCTACCGCATCGATATCACCGGCGACCCGGTGCTCAACGTCGAGTTCGGCCACCACGGGGAGAACGGCGACCACAACGTCTCCGGGATGGTCGTCACGGCGATGCGGCTGGTCAACTCGGTTCCGGCGGTCGTCGCCGCCGAACCTGGCCTGGTCACCGCGCTCGACCTGCCGCCGATCACCGGCCGCGGTCTGGTTACCGGTACCCAACCCGGCTGACGACGGCCCCATACGGGGCCCGTCAGGGCACAATGGGCTCGTGGCCCACCCCTCGTACCCGTACCACCACTACCCGGCGGTGGCGCCACAACCATCCGCGGGCACTGCGATAACCGCGGTAGTGCTCGCCTACGCGGGAGTGGGCGCGGCCGGCATCGGGCTCATCTACACCGTGCCGCTTCCATCGCACTACGACGCCGGACCGTTCTGGTTCGCGGTGATCGCCGTCGAAGTCGCCACCCTCGTGTTGCTCGGGGCCGGTGCGACGATGATGTTGGCTGGCGTCACCGCCGGGCGCGGGGTGGTCGTCGCCGGGTGCGCCGTCCTCATCACGGCCGTGGTGGTCGGATCCATCATTCTGGTGGTCTACGCGGCGGACGCGGTCGAGTCCTCGTCGAGGTCGACCGCCCCGGACGGGGACTGGTCACCGGTCATCGCGTGGGGGGCTGGCATCGTCCTGGCCTTCCTGTTCGTAACGGTCGTGGTGCCCGCCGTGCTCATCGCCGGTCTGACGCTCTCGTCGTCGACCAAACGGTGGGTCGAACGGCCCCGCGTCCGGTGAGGCCCGCAGCCGATCCGGCAGCGTGTCGCGCCGCCGTGGTGGCGGTAGCGGACTGGATCCGCGACGATGGCGCGCCGCAGCCCGCGCGGCCCGCAGTCGCGGCAGCAGTGCGCCTGACCGCACGGACCCTGCCGCAGATCGCACCCGGTTCCTCGGTGGAGGTGCGTATCCCGCCCTTCGTCGCCGTGCAGTGCATCGAGGGCCCCCGACATACACGGGGCACGCCGCCCAACGTCGTCGAAACAACGGCGCGGACGTGGCTGCGTCTGGCCGCCGGCGTGGTCTCCTTCGACGATGCGGTGGCCGCCGGCGAGGTCGACGTCTCAGGCTCGCGCGCGAGTGATGTGGCCCATTTCTTACCGATCGTGCCGCTCTAGAATTCGCTGAGAACGGCAGTCGGCCCGTAGAATAGGTGTAGCCCTCAACTTCGACTCCCCGGAGCGACGAGTGACCGATTTGTCGATCAATTCGCCCAACCTCCTCCCCGACGACCCCTCCACGGTGTCGCCGTGCGCGCAGTCGAACCCCGCACCGGTCGACCAGCCCGACAACGAGCCTCGCGAAGAATGTGGCGTATTCGGCGTCTGGGCACCCGGTGAGGACGTCGCCAAGCTCAGCTACTACGGGCTCTACGCCCTGCAGCATCGCGGCCAAGAAGCCGCGGGCATCGCCGTCGGCGACGGTGCCCAGGTCATCGTCTTCAAGGACCTCGGCCTGGTGAGCCAGGTCTTCGACGAGCAGACCATGGCGTCGATGGTCGGCCACGTCGCGATCGGCCACTGTCGCTATTCGACGACGGGAAGCACGACCTGGGAGAACTCCCAGCCGATCTTCCGCACGACCGCGGCCGGCAGCGGCGTCGCACTGGGGCACAACGGCAACCTGGTGAACACCGCGGCACTGGCGGCACGCGCCCACGAGCTGGGCTTGGACAGTAGTGGTGGCGCCACGTCGGACTCCGACCTCGTCGGCGCGCTGCTCGCCTACGGCGCCGCCGACAAGACCCTCGAACAAGCGGCCCTCGACCTACTCCCCGAGCTCGAGGGAGCGTTCTGCCTGACGTTCATGGACGAGAACACCCTGTACGCGGCGCGTGATCCGCACGGCATCCGGCCGTTGTCGTTGGGCCGTCTGGACCGCGGATGGGTCGTCGCATCGGAGACGGCGGCCTTCGACATCGTCGGCGCCTCCTTCGTCCGCGACATCGAGCCCGGCGAACTCCTCGCAATCGACGCCGACGGCGTGCGCACGAGCCACTTCGCCGCGCCCACCCCCAAGGGCTGCATCTTCGAGTACGTCTACCTCGCCCGTCCGGACAGCGTGATCAATGGCCGCGCGGTCAACTCGGCGCGCGTCGAGATCGGCCGTCGCCTGGCTCGCGAGCACCCCGTCGACGGAGATCTGGTCATCCCGGTACCGGAGTCGGGGACCCCGGCCGCAGTCGGTTTCGCCCAAGAGTCGGGCATCCCCTACGGTCAGGGCCTGATGAAGAACGCCTACGTCGGGCGCACGTTCATCCAACCGTCGCAGACCATTCGCCAGCTGGGTATCCGTCTCAAGCTCAACCCACTGCGCGAGGTGATCCGGGGCAAGCGGCTCGTCGTCGTCGACGACTCGATCGTCCGCGGCAACACCCAGCGCGCACTGATCCGCATGCTCCGTGAGGCGGGCGCCGCCGAGGTCCACGTGCGCATCGCCTCGTCGCCGGTCCGCTGGCCGTGTTTCTACGGCATCGACTTCGCCTCACCGGCCGAGCTGATCGCCAACGGCATGGACGCAGACGAGCCGGCGGCGATGGTCGACGGTGTACGGCAGGCGATCGGCGCCGACAGCCTCGGCTACATCTCCATCGACGAGATGGTCGCCGCCACCGAGCAGCCGTCGTCGCAGTTGTGCAAGGCCTGCTTCGACGGCAACTACCCGATCGCCCTGCCCAGCGAGACGGCGATGGGCAAAGCGGTGCTCGAGTCGCTGCGCGGCGCCCCGGGCGTCGATCCACTCACCGCGGCCAATGACAACGTCAGCGCCGTGATGCGCCCCTAGCGCGCCAGCGCGATGAGTCCCACC
>CAZVVS010000197.1:0-9078 GCA_964630585.1 uncultured Gordonia sp. | reverse complement strand
TGTCGACATTAGGACAGCGCCACCGCTCCGGCGGTGTCCGCCGGTGGCGCGACGGTCGTCTTCTGGATCAGGATGTGATCCTTGTCGGTCAGCGCGTCGAGCAGCTTGCCGGGGGCGGGCGGGATCGGCGTCGGATCGGCGTCGGGGTCACCGCCGTCCATCACGACGTTGTAGGGGCCTACGCCCCATCCGGCGCCGCCCTTGGTTTGGGCGGAGACGGTGAAGTTGGCGACGGCCACCTCAAGGTCGAAGTCGCCGAGGCGACCCGATCCGACGAACGGCAGCAGGAAGTAGCCGTAGGGCTTGGCGCCGCCGCCGCACGACGCACCCGGGATGTCGGTCCACACCTCAAGGGCGAAGTTCGTTTCGATGGCCTGCGACCCGAGCTTGATGCCGACCGGGTTGGGGGTGCCCGCGGCGTCCAACACGAGCGGCTGCCCGGTGATCAGCGACCACGCCTCAGGATCGACGCCGCAGAACTCGATTTCGGGCTTGACGTACTTGAGTTGGTCGGGGTCTTTGTGTTGCACACAAATATCGCCGTTGCCATTCTTCTTGGTGGTTTCCTCGCCGTCCTCGATCTCGGCGGACAGGCCGATCTTCACGATGCCCGAGGTGACGAGGGTCGACTTCGGGCCGATGACGGGCACACCGCACGCGTCGAGCTTGGTGATGCGCATCTTCTTGGCGTGGATGCTGTTCCAGGTCTGGTTGGCCATGACGGACACACTCCTTCTATGAGGGTTGGTGCCCGGCCCACACGCCAGTCGGCAAATTCGTTTCGGTATTCGGTTGTCCCCGCGGCGGTGCGGGGTCGATCTACGCCTGGGCGGCGTCGTCTGCGGGGTCGACCTCTGGCTGCTCCGGTGCCGGTGGCTCCACCTCGGCGGCCGGCGCCTGCGGGGCCGTGGTCTTGCGGGGTTTGCGGGCACCGCCGAGCTTCTTGGCCAGGTCGTCGTCGACGTCGAACGCGATCGACGGACCGGTCGTCACTGTGCGCACCCGCTGGGGCTGGTCCCCGGCGAGTTCGAGGAGGCGGCGCGCGGTGTCGGCGGCTTCGCCGGGCTTGGGAACGATGGTGGGCATCGGTTAGGCCTTCCAGTCGACGAGGACGGCCGCGGCGACGGCATCCCAGGTGAGTACATAGGTGCGTTCAGCCAGCCCGATAACGGTGTTGGTCGTCGGCGTGAAATAGGCGTCGCCGTTGGCAGTGTGTACCGCCACCTCCGAGCGGCGCGCCTGCACTTGGCCGGTCACCGCGATCCACGACTCACCGGCACCGAGCGGGTCAGTACCGGCGGGGCCGGTACCGGGATAGGCGCCGAACGCGACGGGGGTGCCCAGCCGCGTCACCACCTTGCCGCCGGTGGTTTCGACGGCCTTGGCTTTGAACAGGTGCGGCGCCCACCGGCGCCCGACGTGCAGGACACCGGTGCCGCCGTAGTTGGCCCACAGCCACGCTTCCAGGGTGCCGATGGCGTCGAGGACGTCGAGCGCATCATCAGAACCGGGCAGGGCCGTACCGGCGGTGATGATGGGAGTGTCGGCGGCCGCCCACACCTGCGACTCGATGAACGCGCCCTCAGAGGCTGCGAGTTTGGTGCGCGCGTACTGCTCAACCTCGGTACGCGTGAGGCCGGTGTGTTTGCAGGAGAACCCGGCCCACACGATGATCGGCAACGCGGCCACGGTCGGCGCGCCCGAGGGCAGCACCTTCGGCGTCGACGGACCAACTGCGCACGCCGACGACGTGGCCGCCGCACCCGGCAGCGGGTTGTGCTGGTACTCGATGCCGTTGACCCAGTGCGGATCGGTATCGGTAACCAGGTCGGCGACCGAGAGCAACCCGAAACGCGGCGGCACCAGCGTGGGTGCGTCGACGTAGATCGGCGGTGCGACAGGCATTCGGGGCTCCTAGTCGAAACAGGCGGGCAGGGTTGGGGGGGCTCCGGGGGCCGGTGCTGCCACTCACCGACCCCCGGGCCGTCTTGCTACGGCGTGACCGGCGGCACGACCTTGCCGTTGCCGTCGAGCACCTCCGGCGCACCGGTCGCGCCGCGCACACCGAGGGGGAACTTCGCGTTGATCGCCTTGTACATGCGGCGGTGCACCAGCAGCTTCTCCTCGGTGAACAACTGCAGGAAGTCGTTCTTCACGATGTTGGTCGAGTCGTACACCGCTTCGAGGTTGACGACCTCACCACGACCGCGCACGAACGTGCCACCGGCGTAGATGAGGGCGTTCACGCTGGCCGGGAAGTCGGTCATGGCGGCGGCCTTGCCGAACCCCGTGGCGACACCGCTGAACGCGTCCTGCCAGTCGTACACCCACTGGACGCGGGCGCCGCGGGCGGCGAAGAACGCCGTGATCTGCTGGTCGGTGACCTGCACCAGCGACCCGTCACCGGCGCGCAGCGACAGATCAGAGCGCACCACGCTCTTGGCCCAGATCGGCAGCACCACTTCCAGGGTCAGCGACTCCGGTGCCCGGTACTTGTATCGGTAGTCGGTGATCAACAGTTCCAGACCGTTGAGCAGCGACCCGGTCGCCGACGGCCCCAGCTTGGCCGTCAAATCGACCTCCGCACCGGCGAGGGTGACCATGCGCGAGATCGTGGAGGCGTTGATCTTGTGGGCGTGCGCGGTCAACGCGCCCTCCACGTACTGCTTGGTCAGCTCCGGGTAGGCGTGGTTCTGCAGAATCCCCGCCTCGATGCCGGTGTAAATCACATCGGCACGCACCTCGGTGAACGCAGTGCACGGCACCCGGTACAGGCTCTTGTTGACATAGGGCTCGGTCATTTCCTGCGCCTCGGTGCGGATCAGTCCGACGTTGCCCGCCCAAATGGCGGCGAAGTCGCCGCCCTCGGTGGTGCGGATACCGCCCCGCTTGACCGCAATATCGGGCAGGTCGATCAGCCCGGCATTCGCATCGGCGAGCAGCGGAGCCAGATCGTACAGAGTTTCCGACGGGGCACACCAACCACCGGCGGCGACCAGACCAGTCGCACCGTTGGCGCCCTTGAGGCGCGACGGATCGGTGGCGTAGTCGATGACCTCCTGATCATTGGTACCCGAGGCGACCAGCTCCTTCGGATACGGCACCTTGATCTGCGCGTACCCGGCGCGGACGAACACCCCGTCCTGTTCCTTGGGCATTGCCTCGATCTTCGCCGTCGCCGCCGCCACCAGATCATCCATGCCGGACAGTTCCTGCCCGCCGGCAAAGCCGCGCACATCCGCCGCGGCGGTGATCACCAGACCGTTGCCCTGCTCGGGGGCGGGCTTGGACTCGGGTGCCTTGCCCTTGATCTTCGACAGGTCATAGCGCCGGGTCGGGGTCGGGGTCGCCGCCGCGGCGACTGGCTCCGGCGCAGCAGCAGCCTCGACGGCCGGGGCCGCCTCCACAGCGGCGGGCGCAGCATCGCCACCGTCGGTGGCGGGCGCCTCGGCGGCATCGGCCGCGGGGGCGGTATCGCCGTCGGCCGACGCATCAGCCGACGCGTCGGCATCACCGTCGCCCTCATCCTTCGCAGCGGCGTCGGCGTCCTCGCCGCGGGCCTTCGCGGCCAGCTTCTCCCGCGTCTCCTTCATCTGCTCGGCCTGGGCCTTCATCGAGGCGATCACGCCACGCGAACCGGCAGACACCTCCGCCAGCAACTCCAAACCCAGCATCGCCTCCCCGTCGACCGGGGACTGACCGTGGAGGTCCTTGAACTTTTCCAGCGCCTGATTCTGCAGGACTTCGACCTCGGCCTGGGTGGGCTTGGCATCCATGATCGCCTTGGAAACGACCTGCGCACGCTCAGACTCGCCCGCCGCAGCAGCAGCGTCGAGAATGGATTGAAGATCAAGGGCCATGACTGGGACTCCTGTGGGAACGGGGAAAACCGGGAAGTTCTCCCGAACGAGGCCCGGCCCACACGCCAGTCGGCTAATTCAACCCAGACCTTACACCCACACCCACCACTCAGCGCACAACCTGCGCATAGTGCCCACCAAACTTCGCGGCATCAGTGCGCGCCTCAACCTCCGACAGAAACCGCTTCACCGTCCCATCCGGACGATGCGACTCATGCACCACCACCCGCGACGACGAACCGCAATTACACGGCATGAGCGGCAGCAGCAGCCTTGCGGCGGGCGTTCCACTTGTTGCAGCGCTCGATTGCCTCGGCTGCGTCCTCGGCCGACGCCGGGTTAGTCTTCCCGCGGAATGCCAACGCACGAAGATTGTCGGCCTTCTCGGGCTCCCACCGCAGCCGATCCAGGCTGTACGTTTCGGCGTCGGTCATGTCGTCGCGCTGGTAGCGGTAGACCGCGAAGGCGCCAGCGGTCTCGTATCGGTATCCCACGGCTGGCCTCCTCGTCTCGTAGTGACCCAGTCTAGACCAGCGGCGTTCCCGGCGGCACCGGCACGTGTTCGTCGTAGTAGTCGGCGATCTTGGTTCGCAGTCGCTCGGCCTCGTCCTCCGACGTATCGGCATGGCGCATGGCCTCATACCAGTCGTGCGTCGCGTCGGAAGCAGCCAGCGAGGCCCGTGTGTGAAACTGGACCTCGAACTGCATTCCATCGTCGCCGTCGAGGATGAACGAGTCACCTCGGGTCCCCGTGTAGAACGAATCGTTGCGCCCGCGGTAGCCGAAGCTCCTCCACCCGCGCGCCGGTTTGCCCGCTCGGCGAAATCCTTGCGCAACGAGGTCGTCGCCGATCGCCGTTCCAGCCGACCAGTACCGTTCGTCTGGCAGAACTACCGTGTAACGCAGCGCATCGTTGATCCTGCCGGCCGCGCCGGTCGGCGAGTCGCCGTCCAGCACGACACGGTCGCCGATCTTGCGAGACATCGAGTCTTCTTCTTTGAACCTGGTCTTCAGCTTGCGGCGGTCGAGTCGCCCGCCGTGGGCCTGCGCGATGGTCCGCAACTTGCCGGTGACCTCCGGCTCCACCGCGCGTGCCTGGGCTGCCTTCGCCTTGGCCGCGGCACGCACCGGCTCAATCTGGTCGCCGGGCAGGTCGGAGCGCAACGCATTCCGGTTCGTGTCTGGCGTTTCCTTGCTGATGCCGAGTATGCGGGCGAATCGTCCGCGTACGTCGCGCACCCAGTCGCGGAACGCCCCGGCGGTCAGATCGGTAAGGTCGTCACCCGCCCTCCGCATCGGCCGACAGCGGCATGTCGGCGGACTGGCCGCGGGAGGCGACGCGGATGCGGTCGAACAGGATCGGCCCCGACACGACCAGCGGGGTCTTCCCGTAGGCGGCGGTGATGTGGGGGACGTACGCGTCGAACCCGCCATCGGGCGCGAGGGCCTTGTTCGCCGCCGATAGCCCGTCGGCCTGCACCAGATACACCGACACCGGCTGGTCGCCACCACAGAACACCGCATGCCCAGACACCTCCGCGGTGACCGGGCCCGCGAACTGCGCAGCCACCAACGCGGGGTCCGGCAGGTCGTCGGCATCGGCGAAGTACGCGACCGTCAAATGCAGCTCGTCGACCGGCTCGCCTCCGGCGACCGCGAGGCGCTGCGCATCGGCCGCCGACGGCAGCAACGCGATCATCGCGTCGGTGTCATGCTCGCCCGAACCACCGGCCGCAGCAGTGCGACCAGCCCCCGGGCTCAGCCTTTTGGGTCGGGTCCGCCCATCGCCCGGGCGACCGCAGCCTTACGCTTACGCTTCTGCTCTTCGTCCACGCCGGCGGGCGGTTTCGGGGTGTCGGTGTCGCCGGCGTCGTCGGGTTTCGGCGGGAACGGCGCCGCACCCTTCTCGTCATCCGTCTTCTTCTTGGTGGGCGGCGCTTCGGTGTCGGTGTCGTCGGCGACATCGGCGGCCACGAACTTGCCCTTGCCCTCGCCGTCGGCCTTCTCGTCCTCGTCCTTGGCGTCGGTCTTCTTGGTCTTCTTCGGCGGGAACGGAGCCGCCGCGGTGAGCGCCTTATCCAGGGCACGGGCCCGACGCACCTCGTTGACCTTCGCGACCGCCTTCGCTCGGCGTTCGGCGCGCACCTCGTCGCGAATCGACGCCACCTTCGCCACCAACGCGTCGCGCTTCTTCTCCTGCGCCACCGCCGCGGCGATCAACGCCCGCAACTCCCCCGGCGTGGTCGGCATCAAATCCTGCGGGCGCAGCACGATCCCCGCAGCGACCAGCGCACCGAACCCGCCCGAGGCCACCAACTGCTCGGTGCGCGGCACCGGGAACCCGGGCACATTCACCGCCAACGCCGCCACGAGCTCGTGGTGGTTGTCGATGCCGCGCCAATCACCGGACACACCGGAGCGGCGCAACTCGTCGACCTTGCTGTCGTCGAGGCCGGGCACCAGGCGCCCGGCGAGCCAAATACCGTGGGCGTCCTCCCCCGCCCGCACCGTCGCCACGACGGTGCCGGTGTTGTCGTAGTGCGCGGCCGCGGCCACCGCATCGGTACGCCCATCGACCGGGGCGTGCCCCGTCCCGAGCGTGATCTTCCCGACCGGCAGGGGCCCGGCGTCGGTGTCGACGACACCCTGGTGGAAGAACCGATAGCCCTGCGCACTGGTCGGGGGCTGCACGCACTGCTGGCCGAACCCGATATGGCAGGTCCCCCATTGGGCGAGATGTCCGAACACGCGCCCGTCAGCGGTCACCGTCAACGCGGTCGGCCCATCCAGGTGCGGATCGGAGAAGTCGGCGGCGTTGTAGGTGATGCCGGCGGCAGTGATAGCGGCCAGAGTCGTGTTCATGCGGGCTCCACTCAAACAGAGTCGGCCCGGCCCACACGCCAGTCAGCCACAACAGGGCAGTACCCGCCAAGGATATCGCGCCGGCGGCGCTATTCGGCTTCGGCTGCCCGGGCCGCTTCGATCTTGGCGAGCAGGTCGGCCTTGATCTTCGCGTAGCGCGCTTCCTCCGGGGCGCGAACTTCCCGCAGTTCGCGTTCCATCGCGTCCGACAGCCCCTCCTCCATGCCGGACTCGGGATGATGCGCCCAGACCTGGTCGAACAGCCGGCCCATCTCCTGGCCGTGGAGCCAGTTCTCGTGAGCCAACTGGTCCTTCAGGTCGCGGAGTTCGCTCATGGCCGCCGACGATATCAACGGCTCACCGTCGGTGCTGCGGTAGTACTTGCCTTGCTCAGTGAGGGCGTTCAGGCCGAACCAGGTGGTGCCGACCATCAGCTTTCGGCCCAACTCGGGGTCGTCACCGGACAGCGTCGCCAGTTCCTTCGGTGTCGGCCACACGTCGGGGCGCGCAGGGTCGAGGCGGTCGCGGATCGCCCGCAGGATCGCTTTGTCGGCGTCGCTGACCACGTAGGGGTCGCCCAACTCGCCGTCTTCCTTCGTCGGTGCGAGTCGCGTCCCGTCGAGCATCTGATCGAGGAAGTAGCGGACGTTGTTGAACGATCCCTCCACGCGTTCGGGGTCCCACCCGAACTCGCCGCGCGATGCCCAGGTGTAGCCGCCGTTGCCGAGCGAGGCTTCCACCGTGATCACGTCCACACCCGACCGACGGTAGTACGCGTTCATCGCGCGGTAGAACGCGCCACCGAACCCCTTGCGCTGGTGGACGTCGTCGAGTTTGAGCAGGTGGTTGTCCACGACCAAATAGTCGTGGTCCCAGCGGAACTCGCGCCGCACTTCACCGATCATGGTTCCGGTGGCGTCGAGAATATCGCCGTGCAGGATCACCGACCGTGAGAACCGTTCGGTCGAGCGCCGCCCGTAGCGGATGCGTTCGCCCGCGCTGCGCCACTGCACCCGATAGGGCCCGTACCGGCCCGACAACGCCCTGGCCAGCTGCTCCTCGGGTGTCCGATCGCGCGGGTTGGCTGTGATCGCGTCGGCCACGTCGCGCACAGTCGGCGCCGAGCCGAGGTCAGGCTCGTCGTCGTCGCCGAACGCGGTCGGCCCGCCCGGCGTGTTCCCCGTCGGCGGTTCGTTGCCGGTACTACCAGGCTCCGTCGCCGGAGTGGGCACCGGATCGGTCTGGCCATCCTGCGTCTCTGCGCGCGGTCGAACGTCTTCCCGACCGTCGTCGTCCGAGTCGGTCAGTAGTTGCACCCCTGCGCGCTGCTCCGACTCAGCGTCGACCCGCTCAGACCGGACCGCGTCGACCTTGACGAGACTGACACCACCGGCGTCGTCTTCGTCGTCGAGTCCGGCGCGGCGGTCGAACTCGGCGTTGACGCGCTCGAACAGGGCATCGTCACCGCGGGAGTTGGCGACGACCATCAACCCGATCAGGTCGTCCTCGGACAGCCCGGTCAGATCGTCGGGGATATCGGGGATCGGATCGGGTAGCGGGTCGGGTTCGACCGCCGGTGCCACGACCGGCACGGTTTGGCCGTGCTGTTCGCCGCGCTGATCCTTCGGCGGCGCTTGTTTGCGCTCAGCGGCGACCTTCTCGACGGCGGCCCGGGCGGCGTCGGGATCATCCGGTCCGAGGCGCCGGCCACCGGGTTTCACTTCGCCGAGTGATCCCTTCGGGCCTTGCAGTTCACGCTGCACCGCACGTGAATCCAGGTATACGCAACTGCATCGGCAATTGATCGTCGTGTGAGGAGCGATCGTGATCGGGTCGCCGGGGAAGTCGAGGAGGAACCCGTCAACGCGGAACTTATCCCGCAGGCGCACGATCTGACCGTCAGCAACGACGTGCCCCGCGCGGGTGCGCAAATCTGGCGTTGCCAACCACCGCTTATAGAGCACTTCCCCGGTCACGGCTTCCTCGTGCAGCGCGGCAGCAAACTGGCCGTACTGCACTGCCCCGTGCGCCTCCGTTCTGGCGATGCGCCGGGCTTTCCACCGCCACTCGTTCAAGCTCTGGTCGTGGGCGTTCCACAGGGCGCGGCGGCGGGCCCGCAGTTCGGCTTCGCGGGCGGGGTCCAAATCGGGGGTGTCGAGGAGGTGGTCGACTTCGCTGATGCGGGCCCGTAGGTCGCGGGTGTCGGCGTCGATGTTCAACACCCGGCCGATGCGGTCGGTGGCGTCGTCGATGGTGTCGGCGTCGGCGAGGCGTTCGAGCAACTCGGGGCGCAGGTCGTCGAACGCGTTCTCGGGCCAGATGCGCAGCCGGTCGGCCACGGTGGCCAGGTATTGCT
>CAZVVS010000196.1:0-9129 GCA_964630585.1 uncultured Gordonia sp. | reverse complement strand
CGCCGACGGTCATCGCGAGCGTCCTCTCCTACACATCGAAGACCGCCGCCGCCGACGCCCGTCGCGCTCGCGCCATGGTCACCGACCGATTCGCCGTCGCCAACGCGCCCTTGTTGAGCGCGCAGCGGGAGGGGGCCGCGAAGGCGAAGGCACGCACCATCGGCGTCGGGGAGTCCGGTGAGGATTGGGCCGATGTCGTGGCCGTCGTGGAGATCGCCGATCCAGGCGCAAAGATCCCGCCCGACGATCGCATCCTCGCGTCGCGCTTCGTGTACCGCGGCGGCAGCTGGCTGCTGGATTCCCTGGAGGTGATCCGGTGAGCGCACCGCGCGGATCGGCGCGGTCGGCCGAGCGGTCGCGGGCACTGCGTCGTTGGCGGGAGGCGCGCATCGCTGCTGGACCAGCTCTGCGTCGCCGGGCGCAACGGCGCCGTCGCCGGCTGATCACCGCGATGCGCGCCGTCGCGGCGCTGATCGTCGCCGCCGCCGCGGCAGCCCTCGTTTTCGGGTTCCTCGCCCACCGCACCCATGCGGCGACGGCCCGCGGCGACGAAGCCCAAGCGGCGGCGCGTGCCGCACTGACGACGATGCTCACCGCCGATCCGCGCAACGCGAGCGGCTACGTCGACGCGGTTGTCGCGGTGTCGACGGGGGAGCAACGGGCCCGGATCGAGGCGGCACGTGCGGGTCTTGTCGCAGAGATCTCCGCGCAATCGGGGCCCTCGACCGGGCAAGTCTTGTCGGTCTCGCTCGTCGACGAGCCGCGGTCCGCCGGCGATATCCCAGTGCTGGTAGTCGCCGAAGCGACCAATCCCCAGCTCATCGGTGCCGACACAACCGCCAAGCGGATCCCCGTCGTCGTGACGATGAGCGAGTCGGGCGGCCGGTGGCTGATCGCGAAGGCGAGGCAGGCGTGACGCGGCGGACCGTGGTGGCGGTCGTGGTTGCGGCGCTGCTCGTCATAGTGGCCGTCGCCGCGTGGTGGCGCGTTGCCGATGACCGGACCGACGACGATCCGGCGCGTGCTGCGGTGATGGCTTCGGCCGCACACGCGGTCACCGCGCTGACCACACAGCAATCCGGTGATCCGCCGGTACGCGCCGATGTCGCCGCACTGCTGACCGGACGCCTGGCCGACGAGTACGCCAGCCGTGGTGCCGATGTCGTCCTGCCGGGTGCAGTGGGACGGCGGATGACCATGCGGTCGAGGGTGGTCGGGACCGGGGTGGAGGAGTTGAGCGGTTCGCGCGCGCAGGTGCTCGTCTTCGTAGACCTGTGGGCTGCGCCGGGCGCAGGTGACCGCGAAGTACCGAGGGTACCCTTAGCGCGCTGGGCGGCTATGCGTAAGGTCGACGGGAAGTGGCTGCTCGCCGGACTGACCCCGGTGGGCGGCATGGTGTCTTGAGGAGGCAATCCATGTCGGACAAGATCGCGCCGGATTCGACGGTAGTGATCGTGGGCGCAGGACTCGGCGGAATCCGCGTCGCCGAGAACCTGCGTAGCGGCGGCCATGAAGGGCCGGTCGTCATGATCGGTGCTGAGCCGCACCCGCCGTATGACCGCCCGCCGCTGTCGAAGAAGGTCCTCACCGACGCCATCGGCCGCGTCGATCTCAAGCCAGACGAGTTCTTTGGCGACTCGACGATCGATCTGCGCACGGGCGAGCATGTCGATGTGGTGGATCCGGCTGGCAAGACGGTGACCGTGTCGCGCGCCGACGGCTCGACGTATGAGCAGTCCTACGACGCGCTGGTCATCGCGACCGGGCTCGCGCCACGGGAATTCCCCGGTGCCGGAGGCGTCGAGGGGGTGTTCACCCTGCGGACCATCGACGATGCGGAGCGCCTGCGCGCGGCCATCGGGGACGCGAAAGCGGCCGTCGTCATCGGCGCTGGGTTCATCGGGTGCGAGGTCGCAGCGAGTCTGCACAGCATGGGACTGTCGGTGACGCTCGTTGAACCGGCGCCAACGCCGCTCGCGCAGGCGGTGGGCACCGAGATCGGCAAGCTCGTGACCCGTCAGCACGTCGAGAAGGGTGTGACGGTGCGGGCCGGCACCGGCGTCGACGAGATTGTGGCGCAGGACGGTCGGGTGACGGGGGTGAAGCTCTCCGACGGCGAGGTGGTGCCCGCGGACATCGTCGTCGTCGGGATCGGGTCGACGCCCATCGTCGACTTCCTCGACGGGTCGGGCATCGACTTGGCCAGCCGCGAGGTCGGCGGCGGCGTCGCGTGCAACGAGGTCGGACGCACGAACGCAGACGGGGTGTACGCGCTCGGCGACATGGCGAACTGGCGTGACCACGGCGGAGCGCAGCGGCGCGCCGAGCACTGGAACCACACCGTCGAACAGGCGGCGATCGTGGCGGCGGCACTACTTGGCACCGACAATGCCGTGGTGCCCGCGGTCCCGTACTTCTGGAGCGACCAATACGACCTGAAGATCCAGGTCCTGGGGTGGCCCAAGGCCGACGACGACGTGCACATCGTCGACGACGACGGCCACAAGTGGCTCGCCTACTTCAGTCGTGATGGCATGCTCACCGCGGTCGCCGGCGCGGGCAAGGTCGGCGCGGTGATGAAGACGCGTCCGAAGCTGGTCACCCCGACGCCCATCGCGGACGTGCTGCCCGACTGATGTCGGCATCTGCGGCGGTCATCCGGCAGGCGGTCGTCGCGCTGGGCGACCCCGAGCGCGCCGCCTCGTCGGCGTGGTTCTTCAAGACCGGCCCGGGGGAGTACGGCGAGGGCGACGTCTTCGCTGGCGTGCCGGTGCCGCAGTTGCGCAAGCTGGCGCGGGGGTTCCGCGGTGCTGGCATCGCGACCTGCAGCGCGCTTGTGGCCGACGAACTCCACGAGGTGCGGCTCTTGGCGCTGTTCCTGATGGTCCAAGGATTCGCCGACCGAGCCCAGAATTCCGCCGACCGAGCCCGCTGGGTCCAGTGCTACCGGGATGCGATCGCCGCGGGGCACGTCAACAACTGGGACCTGGTCGACTCGTCGGCCCGACAGATCCTCGGGCAGTGGTGCTTGCACAAAGGCGACCACACCGAACTAGTCGCGTACGCGCGACGGGAATCGTTGTGGGATCGGCGCGTCGGGATCATCGGGACCCACGCCTACTTGTGGGTGGGTGACCCGACGGCGACACTGGCCGTTGCGCCGCTCATCGTCGACGATCGGCGCGACCTGATCCAAAAGGCGTTCGGGTGGATGCTGCGCGAGATGGGCAAGCGGGTCTCGCGGGAATCGTTGACTGGCTATCTCGACGAGCATGCGGCGCAGATGGGTAGGACCGCGCTGAGTTATGCCGTCGAGCACTTGGACCCCGTCGAGCGGAAGCGTTATCGCTCCCTGCGGTGATCCGGCGGAGTGCATCGTCACTACGCAGTCTCGTGAGCGTTGGGACTACAGCCACGGATCGGTGATCTCGCGGAGGTCGGCGAGCGTCCGGTACAACTCTTCCAATCGCGGCGCACCGACGTGTCTCGCCCACTCGGCGAGGGTGCGCTCGACCTCGGTGTTGGCGGCCGCAACGACGCCGGCGGCCTTGGCCGTCAGATGGACGAGCTGGGCCCGACCGTCTGTCGGATCCGGTGTCCGTTCGACGTAACCGGCGTCCTCGAGTTGGCCGACGAGGAACGCGGCGCTTTGCTTGGTGATCTGTGCGCGTTCGGCAAGCTCGGAAACGCGGGTGCCGTCGGGGTCGATCCGTGCTGCCGCACGTGCCTGGGCCTGCGTGATGTCGGTAAAGCCCGCGGCGATGATCGCATCGTGCGCGCGCTGTTCGAGGGATCGCGATGCGACGAACAGCAGTACGCCGAGGTTTGGGTCTTGACCATCCGGGGCCACAGGAAGCATTCTAGGTATTAGACAGAGAATCTGTCTAGATTACCTGGAGGGCGTGATGGACAGCGACACGATCTGGCGGCACGTCGACACCGAACGGTCCTGGTGGCCGACCTCCTGGAGTCGTTGCCGACTGCGGATTGGGACCAGCCGAGCTTGTGTGCGGACTGGACCGTTCGCGATGTGGCCGCCCACCTGACATTTGCGCAGGCGGGAGTGTTCGACGTGATCTGGCCGATGATCAGGACCGGATTCCGCTTCAACGCGATGATTTCCTACTCCGCGACCCACAGTCGCCTCAGTCACCAGCAAATCGTGGATGCCCTACGCGGATTCGTGGGGTCGCGGCGAACTGCCCCCATGGTCAGCGAAATGGAACCATTGCTCGACATATTGGTCCACTCCCAGGACATCTGCCTTCCGCTCGGCATCGACCATCCGATGCCGGTCGACGCTGCCGCCGCAGCGGCGACACGCGTCGTTGGCACGCGGTGGCCGCTGCGGTTGTGGTCGCAGCCCAACGGCCACCGGCTAGTGGCCACCGATACGCCCTGGAGTCATGGCGAGGGGGAGTCGATCGAAGCTCCGATCCAGGACCACCTACTCGCACTCGTCGGGCGGCGTTGACCTCCAAGGCGCTGCTGCGAACCCCGGCATCGTGGCGCGCGGGTGATCGTCGATCGCCGAATGGGCACCTACGCCGCCACCTAGTATCGGGACCATGAGCAACGTTCGGATCGGTGTCCAGATTCAGCCGCAACAGGCACCCGACTACGGGCTGATCCGCGACGCGGTGTTGCGCGCGGAGGAGATCGGCGTCGACATCGTCTTCAACTGGGACCACTTCTATCCGCTCTACGGGGACCCCGACGGTGCCCACTTCGAGTGCTGGACCATGCTCGGCGCGTGGGCCGAGCAGACCTCGAAGGTCGAGCTCGGCGCGTTGGTCACCTGCAACTCCTACCGCAACCCCGAACTGCTGGCCGATATGGCGCGCACCGTCGATCACATCAGTGGCGGGCGCCTGATCCTCGGGATCGGGTCGGGCTGGTTCCAGCGCGACTACGACGAGTACGGCTACGAATTCGGCACCGCGGGTTCGCGCCTGGACGACCTGGCGACGGCGATGCCGCGCATCGTCGACCGGTGGGGCAAACTCAACCCGCCGCCGACGCGCAAAATACCCGTGCTGATCGGCGGCGAGGGAGAGCGCAAGACGCTGCGCCTCGTCGCCGAGTACGGCGACATCTGGCACTCGTTCGCCGACCCGGAGACTTACCAGCACAAGTCCGAGGTGCTTGCGCGTCACTGCGCCGACGTCGGCCGCGACCCGTCACAGATCGAGCGGTCCGTCGCGATCGGTGGGCGGCGCAGGACCCCCGATGGCCTCCGGGAAAAGGCCGACCTGCTCGCGGACCTCGGAATCGGCCTGCTGACTGTCGACGCCGGCGGGCCGGACTACGATCTCACGCAGGCGGAGATCCTGTGCCGCTGGCGGGACGCCCGGGACTGAGTCCGCGGAAGCCAGCACCGTTTCGGCAAGCAAGCAGCGATCGACGGAGTATTTCCGAAACGGTGAGGGCTGACGGCTCGCTAAGCGTCGGAGGCGTTGCGGTAGCAGGTCTCGAGCATCTCAGTGAGGACGTCGAGGTCGAGGTCGGCGAGCGAATTCGCGTAGAGGCAGGCGACGCTGGTGGTGTACTTGCCGAGCCGGGCGAGCTGGTCCGCGTACTTGTCGAAGCCGTCGAAGTAGATGGTGAGCTTGGCCTTGCGGGGGCTGAAGCCGAGAATCGGCATGTCACCCTCGCGACCGCTGGCGTACCGGTAGTGCTTCGAGCCGAAGCCGATGATGCTCGGACCCCACAGCACCGGCTCCTCGTCGGTGATGCGGCGCATCACGTCGATGAGAGTCCTGGCCTCGCCCTGACGTCGCGGAGTCTGTTGCGCGATGAAGTCGTCGACGCTCGCCGTCGTCGGCTGGGTCTTGTTCTCGGCCATGCGTGCAGAGTCAGTCGGTGGTGGCCGCGGGATCGACCGTGTCGCCGGACCGGCGCCAAAGAATGAGAGCTGCGACGATGAGCGGGATCTGCAACGGCAGGCGGGCCAGCGCGAGTGACTTCAACACCGGGCCCTTGTCCTGCCACAGGCGCACCATGTTGACGTTGCCCGGGAACACGGCGGCGAACAGCAGTGCGGCGAGGCCGGCGGCCCGTTGCCGCAGGCTCGGCACCAGCAGGGCGGCGCCAAGACTCACCTCGGCGGCCCCCGAGGCGTAGGTGTAGGCGCGCGGGTCGCCGGGCAGCTCGTCGGGAATGAGCCAGTCGAACGGCTTGGGCGCCACGAAGTGCAGGACGCCCGGGACGAGGAGAATCGCAGCGAGGACTTTGGCCAGCCGGTCGGTGCTCATGGGATCATCCTAGGCGTCAGAACTCGATCTTCAGCTTGTCCGACGTCGGTCGGGACTGGCAACCGAGGATGTAGCCGTCGGCGATGTCGTCGGGGTCGAGCGCCCCGGCGTTCTCCATCTCGACGGTGCCCTCGGTCAACGTGCATGCGCAGGAACCGCACTCGCCCTCCAGGCAGGAGTACGGGGCGTCGAGTCCGGCGGCCAGCATGATGTCGATCAGCGTGCGCGAGCGCGGCCAGGCCAGCTCGTGCGTCTCGCCGTCGAGCTCGACCTCCACGTGCGCCGCTTCCGCGGCCTCCTCCTCGCTGACGGCCTCGTGCTCGACGTCGACGAAGGGGTCCCCCGACAGCGAGTTGTAGACCTCGGTGTGCACGTTGTGGTGGTCGAACTTGGCCTTGCTCAGTCCCTCGTGCACGGCATCCATGAACGGACCCGGACCGCAGATGTAGGCCGAGTGGGTGGCGGCCATCGGCTTGAAGACCGTCGCGAGGGCGCGCGCGCTCGGCAATCCCTGCAGCGACTCCAACCAGTGCACCAGGGTCAATCGACCGGGGTTGGCCGCGAGTAGCTCGCGCAACTCGGCGGCGAAGATGACGTCGCTCTCACTGCGGTTGGCGTAGAAGAACGTGATCGGCCCGGTGCCGGTCTTGAGCGCGGTCTTGAGGATCGACATCACCGGGGTCACACCCGACCCGGCCGCGATCAGCAACAGCGGCGCGTGGATGTTGTGCGGCGTGAACACGCCCGACGGGGGGAGTGCCTCGATCTGCGAGCCGGCCGCGAGGTTGTCGCAGACCCAGTTGGACCCGTAGCCGTCGGGGGTCCGCTTGACGGTGACCTTCGGCTTGTCGTCGGTCGACGATGACGACGAGAGCGAGTAGCACCGCGCCACCGACCCGGTCTGGTCGCTCGGAATGCGCAGCGTGAGGAACTGTCCGGGGTCGTAGTCGGTGAACTTCGCACCCATGGCGTCGGGGACCTCGAACACGATGCTGCGCGCGTCGGCGGTCTCGTCGACCACCTCGGCGACGGTCAGAATGACGCTGCGCGAACCGTGCGGGGTCAGGTCGGCCATGGCACTCCCTCTCAACGAAAATAGAACGTGTTCTAATTTATCCTATCGGTGGGTCCGACGGCGAGAGCCGCGTCGATCCCGACGGCCAGCAGGCGGCTTCCCTCGACGAGGAGCTCGCGCAGCTGGCGCACGCTCTGGTCCTGCTCGTCGGCGAGCCACTGCTCGTACGCGGCCAGCGCGGTGCCCAGCGTCAACCAGCCGATCAGTTGCGGCTGATAGTCGGCGGGGCGCAGGCCTAGGCGTTTGGCGGCGTACCCGGCAACCACCTGCCGCCAGTCGGCGTACATGAGCATCGAGTGCGCCTGCAGCGCCGGAACCGTCAGCAGCAGGTGCATCCGACGACGGTGGCGCCCCGATTCGCTTTCCGGGACGTCGTTGAACTCGACGAGGGCGCGGGCGAGCGCGTCGGCCAACGGCAGGTCGTCGGGGAGGCTGTTGAGCAGTTCGCGCATGTCGTCGAGGTGGTCGTCGAAATCGCCCCAGGCGATCGCATTCTTCGACGGGTAGTAGCGGAAGAGCGTCCGGCGAGCGATACCCGCCGCCGCGGCGATGTCGTCGACGCTGGTCTCCTCGAAACCGTCGCGGTCGAAGAGGTCGATGGCGATGTCGCTGATCTTGGTCGTCGTCGTGACCGGTCGCCGACTCATCGCACCTCCCGCCGTTGCATTCGGAGCCCTCTTGAAAACTGCACTGAGTGCCATTATAGTCGGTCGTGATCCGCATCACTATCCCACAGGAGGTTGGATCATGGCCGATCACGCAAAGGTCGATCAAGGCAGTGTCAACGACACCGAGCTCGTCAGCGAATCGCTGGTCGAGGAGGTCTCGATCGACGGGATGTGCGGGGTCTACTGATGACCACCGCTGTTTCGGCGACCAGCCCCGGCGACCGTTCGACGGTCGCCGGGGAGGGTGTCGCCTCCGATCGCGCCACGCCGGCGTTCGACACCGCCGACGCCTTGGCGAAGCCCGAGCCGGCGTTCGATTTGGCCGCCGCGTGGGTGCTGAACCCCAAGGTCGCGGTGCGCCCTGAACCGTTCGGCGCCCTGCTCTACCATTTCGGCACGCGCAAGCTCTCGTTCCTCAAGAACCGGACTGTCGTCGGGATCGTCGAGACGCTCCACGAATTCCCCGACGCCCAGTCGGCCCTGGCTGCTGCCGGGATCGACGATGCGTCGCGCCCGCTGTACATCCAGGCGCTGCAAGCCCTCGCCGACTCCGGCATGATCATCCCCGCCCAGGAGGCACCGCAATGACCACCCTGGAACGCCCGCCTGCCGCGCCCCCGGCTGTCGGCCGACTCGTCGACCAGTTCGAGCGCGGCCTCGACGCGCCCATCTGTCTGACCTGGGAGCTGACGTATGCGTGCAACCTTGCCTGCGTGCACTGCCTCTCGTCGTCGGGCAAGCGTGATCCACGAGAACTCTCCACCGAACAGTGCAAGGCGATCATCGACGAGCTGCAGCGCATGCAGGTCTTCTACGTCAACATCGGCGGCGGTGAGCCGACGGTCCGCCCGGACTTCTGGGAACTCGTCGACTACGCGACCAGTCATCAGGTGGGCGTGAAGTTCTCCACCAACGGCCTGCGCATCACGCCGGAGGTGGCCCAGCGACTTGCCGCGTCGGACTACGTCGACGTGCAGATCTCGCTCGACGGCGCGACAGCGGAAGTCAACGATGCTGTGCGGGGCAAGGGTTCGTTCGCCATGGCGGTCCGGGCGTTGGAGAACCTCACCGAGGCGGGCTATCGCAACGCGAAGATTTCGGTAGTGGTGACGCGCCACAACGTCCCGCAGTT
>CAZVVS010000195.1:0-9179 GCA_964630585.1 uncultured Gordonia sp. | reverse complement strand
GCCGCGGCGCCGACGTCTGGGACGACCTGCACCCGCTGCCCGAGCAGCAGCGTGCGCTCTACGACTGGCTCGTCAGCCATGGCGACCGCGTGCTCACCGGTGACTCCTTCTTCCACCTGTCGGCCTTCTCGTCAGGCGGGGGCAGTGGGCTGCCGGGCCTCAATCTGTGCGGCGCGGGACGCGTCGTCTGCCTCATCGACCCGGTCGGCGACGTCTACGCCTGCCCGTTCGCGATCCATGAGAACTTCCTGGCCGGCAACATCCTCGCCGACGGCGGGTTCCAGCAGATCTGGCAGCGCTCGGAGTTGTTCACCTCGTTGCGCGAGCCGCAGAGCGCCGGTGCGTGCACCTCGTGCAACCATTACGACGCCTGCCGCGGGGGGTGCATGGCCGCGAAGTTCTTCACCGGCCTGCCGATGGACGGCCCCGATCCGGAGTGCGTCCAGGGCTACGGCGAGCAACTCCTCGCCGGTGACCGCTCCAAGCCGACCGCCAACAAGGACCATTCCCGTGGCGTGCCGCTGCAGTTGATGACCCGACCGCCGTCGCGCGACTGCGACGAGAACCCGCTGGCCGGGTTCGTCGCGACCACGGCGACGGGCTGCTCGTCGTCGGCCTGCGCCACCTGCTGAGCGGCGCACCGCCGCGAGCACCCCCCACCTGTAAGGAGCTATTTCTCAATGGGCAAGTTTGCCGAACTCAACCCATGGCGCCGCAATCCGTGGTTCGAGACCGTCGGGGAGGCGCAGCGCCGGGCGCAGAAACGACTGCCCAAGACGATCTACTCGTCGCTGGTGGCGGGCACCCAGGCCGGGGTCACTCTGGACGACAACATGGGGGCGTTCAAGGAACTGACCTGGGCGCCGCACGTGGTGGGTGCGACCGCCGAGCGCAGCCTCGGCACGACCGTGATGGGGCAAGAGATCCCGTTCCCGGTGATCATCTCGCCGACCGGGGTGCAGGCGGTCAACCCCGACGGTGAAGTCGCAGTGGCCCGCGCGGCCGCCAACCGTGGCACAGCGATGGGTCTGTCGAGTTTCGCCAGCAAGCCCGTCGAAGAGGTCACCGCCGTCAATGACAAGATCTTCTTCCAGATCTACTGGCTCGGCAGCCGCGACGACATCCTCGCACGCGCCCAGCGCGCCAAGGAAGCCGGCTGCAAAGGCCTGATCGTCACCACCGACTGGGTGTTCAACGTCGGCCGCGATTGGGGCAGCCCGGAGATCCCGGAGAAGGTCGGTTTGAAGGCTCTGGCCAAGATGGCGCCGGAAATGGCCACAAAGCCACGCTTCGCCACGAGCTGGTTCCGCCGCGGCAGGTTGACCATCCCCGATCTGTCTGCGCCCAACATCGCACACAAGGGGGAGCAGGGCCCGACATTCTTCGACGTCTATGGCACGTGGATGAACACCCCGCCGCCCACGTGGGAAGACATCAAGTGGCTGCGCGAGCAGTGGGACGGCCCCTTCATGCTCAAAGGTGTCACCCGGCTCGACGACGCCAAGCGCGCCGTCGACGTCGGGGTGTCGGCGATCTCGGTCTCCAACCACGGCGGCAACAACCTCGACGGAACGCCCGCGACGATCCGCATGCTCGGCCCTATCGCCGCCGCCGTCGGCAGCGATGTCGAGGTGTTGCTCGACGGTGGAATCCGACGCGGTAGCGATGTGGTTAAGGCGCTGGCGCTGGGCGCCAAGGCGGTGATGATCGGCCGCGCGTACCTGTGGGGACTGGGAGCCAACGGGCAGGCCGGCGTCGAGAACGTTCTCGACCTCATGCAGATGGGCATCGACTCGGCACTCACGGGTCTGGGCAAGGATGACGTCGCCAAGCTTGGTCGCGACGATCTGTACATCCCCGAGGGCTTCGAGCGGCGCTTCGGCGGCTGACGGCAGGCCGTCGGTTCGGAGGCCTCGATATCCCCCACTTGGTTGTGAATCACCCGACCGCCGAGTTGGTCGCGATACGGTGGCGCGATGCGCTATCACGATCAACCCACGATTGAAGTCGAGATGAAGGTCGCCGCCGCGCCGGAGGACGTCTGGCCGGTCGTCACCGACATCACGCTCCCGGTCGACCTACCCGGGGAGCTCTACGAAGCGGAGTGGCTCGACGACGCCGACGGCCCGGCAGTCGGTGCACGGTTCGTCGGCCGTAACCGGATCGACAACCTCGGTCAGACCGAGACCGTGTGCACCGTCGTCGAACTCGAACCGGGACGGAGGTGGGTGTACTCGGTAAACGTCGGGGATATGGAACCGTGGGCGCACTGGGGGTTCGAGGTCGACCCGTCGCGCGATGGATCGGTCGTTCGGCAGTTCGTCCGCATCGGATTGGCCCCGTCGCCGTTGAAAGTGGCGATTGACGCCGCTCCGGAGATGGAGGGACGGATCATCGCCCGCCGACTCGGCGGTTTCCGTGACGCGATCACCGCCAACCTCGAGGAAGTCCGCCGACGCTGTGAGGCGTGATCGAGGCTTGGCGGGTGCATTTCGGCTTGATTCCGGTGTGAGGTAGTCTCGGCGCGTCGTGGGGGCGCGATGTCCGACAGCCAAACTATGGTGCTGCGCAACGGCTTTGGTCGATTCGAGTAGTCCGCTACTCGTGTTCTGACCGGGCTGACCCGTGACGATGGATCGCACAGCACTCCGCTGTCTCCGACACCGAGGATCACCCATGAACACCTACTTTGCTGCGCGCGCACAATCGCGCCGCCGACCGCGTCGGGCACCTGTCACGGCCCTGGCGGCCGCCGCGCTCATCGTCGTCGGGTCTAGTCTTGCCGGACCGGCCGCAGCGGCCCCGGCGGCAGGGGACGTCAAGTCCGGCATGCTCGCGCTGACCGTCGAGATCACGGGTGAGGCGCCAACGGTCACGTTGTCCGAGCGCGGTCCGGTGACCCAGGACGGCACCGTCGGCGAGGTGCGTGATTCGCGCATGCTGCGGGCCGTGGGGAAGCGGTCGAAGGTCGGTTCGTTCTGGCGCTATCAGTACCGAGCCGGTGGCTTGAAGCTCGACACCAACTACGAGTACAAGTACCCGTTCACGACAGCGCGGGGCGAGACGGTCTACGCCAGCGGACCCGTCGTCACCACCGCGCGCACGCCGGTCTACCGCACCAAGGTCCGCTCATTCGGGCATTGATGTCGGTGGGGCCGTCGATAAACTAGAACGTGTTACAGTTCCTCGCATGGGACAGTTCGACGGCCAGGTTGTTTACATCACCGGCATCGCCCGCGGTCAGGGGCGCAATCACGCGCTGCGATTCGCCGCCGAGGGTGCCTCGATCATCGGTATGGACATCGCCGAGCGGGTGGCTGACCACCAGACCTACCCGACGGCGACGCAGGAGGACCTTGCCGAGACGGTGCGCCTCGTCGAGGAGGCCGGTGGCAAGATCCTGGCCCGCAAGGGTGACACCCGTGACCTGGCGTTCCAGGAGCAGCTCGTCGCCGACGGCTTCGAGCTGTTTGGCCGCCTCGACCACGTCGTCGCCAACGCGGGAATCCTGACCTGGGGGCTCACCTGGGAGCAGACCGAAGAGCAGTTCACCGACGTGATCGACGTGAACCTCGTCGGCACCTGGAAGACCTTGAAGGCCACGATCCCGGCGATGCGCAAGGCCCGTAACGGTGGGTCCATCACCATCATCTCCTCGACCGCCGGACTCAAGGCGATGCCCAACCAGGCGTCGTACTCCGCGTCGAAGTTCGCGCTGAGGGGTCTGGCGCAGAGTGTGGCGAAAGAGTTGGGCCCCAAGCACATCCGGGTCAACACCGTGCACCCGTACGCAGTCCAAACGCCGATGGGCGTGGAGGACACGTCGGCGTTCAAGTCGTTCGAGGACTGGCCCGAGCACTTCCCGTCGATGATGAACCACTACCCGATCGCGAGCGTCGACGACCTCTCCGACGCGGTGCTCTACCTCGCCGGCGCCAAAGCGGTCACGGGCGCAGAGTTCGCGATCGACATGGGGTCGTCGAAGGTCTAGGGACGGGTTAGTCCTTCCAGATCGCGGCCGGGTCGCTCGCGGTCCGCTGGGGGCCCGTCGGCGTGTCCGGCCGAGTCCGCGAGAAGCGCGGTGCGACCTGCGCCTGCATCACGCCGTCGATCTCGACGAGGGTGCCGCGTGCGGCCAAGTGCGGGTCCTTGGGCGCCTCGAGGAAGTCGAGGATCGGGGACACGCAGGCATCGGTCCCGTCGAAGATGGCCGCCCACTCGTCGCGGCTCTTGGTCTTGAACACCTCGATGAACTTCGTCTTCAACTCGTCCCAGCGGGTCACGTCGAGCTGGTGCGGCAGTTCCTCGCCCTCCAGGCCGACGCCCTTGATCAATTCGGCGTAGAACTGCGGCTCGATGGCGCCCACGGCCATCCACTTGCCGTCGGAGGTCTCGTATACCTCGTAGAACGGGGCGCCGGTGTCGAGCAGGTTGACGCCGCGGCGGTCCTGCCACAGCCCGGTGCCGCGGAACGACCACATCATCTGGCCGAGCACCGAAGCACCGTCGACCATCGCGGCATCGATGACCTGGCCTTTTCCGGAGACGCCGCGCTCGATAAGGGCGGAGAGGATCCCGATGACGAGGAACATCGAACCGCCACCGAAATCGCCGACGAGGTTCAGCGGGGGCGTCGGCTTCTCATCGGCACGGCCGATCGCGTGGAGCATGCCGGTCAGCGAGATGTAGTTCATGTCGTGGCCGGCCTGCTCGGCGCGCGGACCGTCCTGGCCCCAGCCGGTCATGCGGCCGTAGACCAGGCGCGGGTTGACGGCTTCGAGGTCGTCGGGGCCGAAGCCGAGACGCTCCATGACTCCGGGCCGGAAGCCCTCGATGATCACGTCGGCCTTGGCGACCAGCGCCAGGATCGTCTCGCGGTCGGCAGGGTTCTTCAGGTTGGCCTCGACCACTCGGCGCCCGCGCAGCAGCACATCGGCATTGCGCCCCTCTTTGGGCAGGTCACCCGGCCGCTGGACGCGGATGACATCGGCACCGAGGTCGGCCAGCAGCATCGCCGCATGGGGGCCGGGGCCGATCCCGGCGAATTCGATGACTCGGATAGAGCTCAGGGGGCCGGGGCGGCCGGAGTCGTTGGTCGTCATGGGCGGTGCCTCCACAGGGGTGTGTCGGGGCGCCTGAGAACGCCCGATTCGGAGTCGATGTATTACCAGCATTCCACACCGATCAATCGCTCGGTGACGGACTCCGGTGTTGTCGCCAAACGCGTAGACGGGCGATGCCTGGGCACTAGACTCGGGCAAATGACGCAGGCGCAGTTGGGGGCGCAGACGTCGGCGGAAATCGCTGACCGCGAAAGCCTCGTACTGGTGCCGCTCGGCGCCACCGAGCAGCACGGACCCCACCTGCCGCTGGATACCGACACCCGCGTGGCAGTCGAGGTCGCGGCTCGTGCCGCGCGGCTCCACGGTGGGTCCGCGCTGGTCGCGCCCGCCATTGAATACGGCGCCAGTGGCGAGCACGAGGGCTTCGCGGGAACCATCTCCATCGGCAACGAGGTCCTGCGCGCACTCCTCGTCGAATACGGCCGCAGCGCCTGTCGGTGGGCTGCGCGGATCGTGTTCGTCAACGGCCATGGCGGCAACGTGACCGCGTTGTCCGCGGCCGTCGCGCAACTGCGCTACGAGGGCCGAGACGCGGCGTGGTTCGCCTGCGCGCCCGAGCAGGGCGACGCCCACGCCGGGCACACCGAGACATCGATGCTGCTGTCCTTCGCCCCCGAGGCCGTCGACGTCGACGCCGTCGTCGCGGGCACCACCGCCCCGCTCGCAGAAATCATCGACGACCTGCGACGCGGCGGCGTGGCCGCGATCAGCCCCACCGGCGTGCTAGGCGACCCGACTACTGCTGACGCCGAGCACGGCGCCGAAGTCATGGCAGCGCTGGTCGACGGGTTGGTCGGAGCCCTTGACCGCTGGGAGCCGGGCGCGACGGGGCGGGTGCGATGACCGGCCCTGACACCGTCCTGCCTGCCGGGTTCCAGGTCCAGATCGACCCACGGTGCGCCAGTGGCGGTTGGGCGCACCTACTCGGCAGGTCTCCGGCACGGTTGCTGCGGATGTCGTCACGTGCCGTCGCGATGATCGACGGCGAGGGCCGCGTTTGCGTGAGCGATGACGACTCGGCGACGGTCGCGCGTACCCTGCTCGACGCCGATGTGGCCAACCCGCGGCCGATGTTCGGACCGCACGAGGACCAGGTCACCGTCGTGATCCCGGTGCGCGACAACCAGGCCGGCATCGACCGGCTCCTCGCCGCGCTGCACGACGTCGCCGTCATCGTCGTCGACGATGGTTCGCAGGTCCCCGTTGAGGTGCCCGAAGACGTCATCCTCGTGCGTTTCGACACGAGCCGCGGACCGGCCGCAGCGCGCAATCACGGTGCTGCGCTTGCGGATTCGGAGATCATCGCTTTCCTCGACTCCGACGTGGTGCCGTGTACCGGTACGGGCGGGCCGGGCGCGTCCTGCCGTGATTGGCTGACCGCGCTCCTGGGGCACTTCTCCGATCCAGCGGTCGGGATGGTGGCGCCGCGGATCGTCGGGCTGCCCGTCTCCGGACCCGGCTCCGTGGCGCGATACGAGGCCGACTTCTCCTCGCTGGACATGGGCCCGCGCGAGGCGTCGGTCCAGCCGGGTGGTCGCGTTGCATATGTGCCGAGCGCCGCGATGCTGGTGCGCCGCAGCGCTTTTCCCGGATTCGACGAGGATCTGCGAGTCGCCGAGGACGTCGACCTGTGCTGGCGGATGGCAGCGGATGGGTGGCGGCTGCGCTATGACCCCGTCGCCCGGGTCGCTCACGAGCACCGGGTCTCGCTGTCGACGATGCTGGATCGGCGCCGCTTCTACGGCACCGGTGCCGCACTGCTGGCTGACCGCCACGATCGCAAGGCCGCGCCCCTGGTGATGAAGATCCCGACCGCCGTTGCCCTGTTCGCATTGTTGTCGCGCACCCGGCTCGGTCTGCTCATCGCGCTGCTGTGCGCGGGCTACTCGGCGCGTGGCGTCTACGAACGGCTGGACCCGCTGCCGCGCCGGGAGTACGTCTCGGCGTCGCTCACCACCGCGGGGTTGGGAAACGGTCTGGTCCAAGTGGGCAGTGCGGTGTGCCGTCACTACTGGCCGCTGGCGCTTCTTGCCGCATTGGTGTCGCAGCGCCTGCGCCGGTTGTTCCTCCAGATCGCGATCGTCGACGCGCTGATCGCCTGGTTGCGCTTTGCCGCGGCCAACCGTCGGCGGCCCGCCGTCGACCCGGTCTCGTTCTTCGTGCTGCGCCGTCTTGACGATCTCGCCTACGGGGCGGGGTTGTGGCAGGGGGCGCTGCGCGAGCGCGACCTGACGGCCCTTCTTCCGGTGCTCGTCCGATGACGCTGGACGTCGTTGTAGTTGGTGCTGGAAGTGCTGGTTGTGTTGTGGCGCAACGTCTTTCGCGCAACAGGTCGGTCGTGTTGGTGGAAGCCGGACCGACGCCGCCCCCCGTCGAGGCCCGCCTGGACCGCTTGGTGGTCGGGACCGCGAACAACCCGAGCAGGTTCGCCCGGTGGTATCGGGCGACGCCTCCGGTCGTGCGCGGGCGGGTGGTCGGCGGGTCATCGGTGGTCAACGGCGGCTATTTCCTGCGCAACGACCGTGCGGGCTTCGTCGATTGGGGCGGGCCGTTCACCGCCGAGGCGATCGAGGCGGCCTATGACGAGTTGGACGGCGGCGTCGTCGCGGGCGAGTCGTCGGGGATGATGTCGGTGTCGCGGCTGCCCGACGATCAGGTATCGCCACTGGTGCGCGCTTTGGAGAAGACGTGGCGATCGGTGTCGGTAGGGCCGTGGCCCGGCATCGGAGCGATGCGCGTGCCGCTGAACCACCGCTACGGGATGCGGTTGACGGCGGCTGATGCGTATTTGTCTGTGCCGATGACCGTGGGTCGCCCGCTGCGGGTCCGCCCCAACACCTCGGTGGCGGGGCTGATTCTTGAGAAGGGTCGAGTCGCGGGCGTGCGGTTGGACACGGGGGAAGAGCTCCGGGCGGGCGAGGTCATTGTATGCGGCGGGACTCTGGGCACCGCTGAACTGCTCGCTGGCGCCGGCGTGGTCTCGTCGACGCTGCCGTTCTACGAACACCGCGAGGTGCTCGTGCGCTACAGGGCGAGGACGGTCGTTACCGCGGCGCCGGCCATCCTACCGACCGTGGCGCACACCGCAGATGGAGCTGAGATCCGTTGCTACGCAGACGATTTCGGGCGCTTCATCCCGGGAGTGCCGCAAACGTCACCCGCGATCGGTGTCGTCGAGATGGCGCCCGAGCAGGCTGGCACCCTGACCTGGGACGGGCGCCGCCTCGATGTCGAGGCGGCGCCGATGGGAAATGTCGATGCCGCCATCGACTCGGTCGTTCAAGCGCTGTCGTCGCCGGAGCTCACGGACCTCGTCGTCGACGGGTCGGTCCAGGTCGACCCGGCAGTCGGGGCATCCCAGCATGCGTGGGGCAGCCTGGCGATGGGGGAGCGCACCGATTGGCTGGGGGCCCTCGACGGCGTGCCCGGTCTGCGCGTGATCGACGGCTCGATACTGCCGAACGTCCGCAGCGGTCCGCACGCGACGATCATGATGGCCGCGGTCGTGATCGCCGACGCGTTGGCGTGACGGGTCTGACGCGCGGCAATCCCGCACCGTTTCGCCAACTCCGCGTCGATCGGTGATGGGTAGGCGAAACGGTGGGGGCGGCGCCTACTCGGTCTCTCGGTTGAAGCGCCGTCGGGCGCGACCGGACTTGCGGTTGGAGGCGTGGTAGGAGTCGCGCGTCTGCTTCGACATGAACGACGGTGGCGCCTCGCATGCCAGAACCGCCAGTTCGTCGTTCTCCTCGAGCCCGGCCGCGACCATCGGGGCCGCACTCGGCGGAGCTAGGTCGAGGGCATCGCGAAGGAGGTCGCTCGAGGCGTCGAGGAACGCCCGGGCACCACCGGTGTCGCCGGCCTCGTAGGCCTGCGAGGCCCGCAGCTTCTCGGCTTGGGCGCGCTGGAACAGCTTCTCGGTCTCCACCGTCGGGTCCGGCACGCGGCCGGCGAGCTCGTCGCCGGGGACGACGTTGACGCTGATCGGCAGCTTCACGGTGTGCTCGGTGAGCGCGGCGCTGTCGACGTAGGCGAGTTCCAGCGACGCGATCTGCG
>CAZVVS010000194.1:0-9193 GCA_964630585.1 uncultured Gordonia sp. | reverse complement strand
GATGACCTCGTTGGGCAAGGCGAAAGGCTGTGCTGAACTGCTTGTGGTGAAGCCTTACACGACGCCTGACTACCCGGGCAACGTCACCGGGGTTGAATCCCAGTGCTTCGACATAGTGCGCACGGTGCCGGTCAAAGATCTCAGCGTCGATGTGCTCGAGATGAACTGCGAACCCCGGCATGCGGTCAAACAGATGTTCGGCACGGAGTAGGAACAATGCGCCATCGAGGTCATCGTTGCCAGAGCTGGGTCTGGTGAACGACTCGAGCATGTGCTGTGCATGGGCGGCATCGAACACATCGCCGAGCAGCTCTATGGCGCGGTCCGTGTCCTCAGGTGAACTAGGCGAGCGTCCCGGCAGAACCGAGAGTGCCAACCCGACGAGGTACTCGATCTTCGACGGCCATGTCGAGGTCTGTATGGCGTCGTCAACCTCAGTCCCGTGGGAGCGGGACCCCAGCGATGTAGGAATGGCGATGGAGCTGATGAGCTCGAGCGGCTCATGGTCGGCGACCAGGGTCCGAAGCGCTTCGACCGCGGCGTCGAGCCCGTGAGCTCGCTCCTCCAGCACCTCCTGCGTTCGAGCCAGGACACTTTGGCGTTGCCGCCCCGGAGGCACGAGCTCCCTGAAGCCCGCCGCCGCACGTTCCTGCGACGGAGTCCAAATGTCGACGGGCAGCCCGGCGTCGGGTCGAAGCGATCGTCCGCGAGGGCTCATAGGTTCAGCATCGCGAAAGCGGACTGCCGGTCAGTCCTCGTTTCTGGAGTTGAAGCTGCCATCCGAAGCCTGGGTCGCCGCCATTGGTGCTGACCGGGTGACGCCACTTGGCAGCGACCTGGCCTTCCCTGGTAGTGCTCGAGCCGGCGTGGCCGGAGCGAGGATTCTTCACGGGATCACGAGAGGGAGGCCCTGCGTCCTGCGGTGCCCGGTGTGAACGGATGTAGCCCCGCCCGGGACTTGGTCGGACCTTTGACCCGACCGGGACCCTCAGCTGTTGGCGACCAAGTCGGCAATCTCCTGTGCTGCAGCCGCCTGCATCCCTGGCAAGACGTGCATGTACTGCTTCATCGTGAACTCAGGCGAGGCGTGGCCGAGACGCTCGCTCATGACTCGGACTGGTACGCCAGCGGCTAGGCCGAGGGTCGCGTGGGTGTGCCGTAGGTCGTGCAGCCGGATTCGGGGGAGGCCGGATCGACCGACCAGACGGTCAAACCTCTGCGTGAACAGATCAGGGTGCAGGGGTGCGCCGGCGCTGTCAGTGAACAGGAGGTCGGTGCTCGACAAGGGCTGCTCGGCGCTCCTCTGCTCGCGGTGATCGATGAGACAGCCAGCGGTGTCGGTGTCGAGCTCCACAAGCCTTGGACGGTGGGTCTTCGGTGTCGACGCCAGGACTTCGTAGGCAACCGAGATGAGCGTGTGGCGCACGACGAGCTGCTGCTTGGCGAGATCGGTGTCACCCCACTGCAGGCCCAGGACTTCACCGCGGCGCATCCCTGTCATCGCAGCAAGACGAAGGGCGGGGTAGGCGGCATCGTGCCTCACGGACTCCAGGAAGTCTTGTAGCTGGGCAGCGTCCCAGACCCTCATCTCGTGTGCAGCGGCTCCCACCGCCTTCGGCGGTTTGGCCCGTGACGCCGGGTTCTCGCCGACAAGTCCCAGGTCGACGGCATCGGCGAATGCTCCGCTGGCGATGACGTGGATGTAGCGGACGGTGGTTGCGCTCAACCCGCCACGGCTATTCCGACGGCCCGACTCCAGCAACTCGCCATAGAGGAGGTTGAGCTCACGTGGTCCGATCTCGTCGAGCCGCGCGGCGCCAAGTCTCGGCAGCACGTGCAGCACCATGTTGCGTCGGTACGAGTCCCAGGTGCTGGGCTTCAGCCGTCCTCGCATCGATGGCAGCCACTCGCCATGGACGTAGGCGGCCAGCGTTGGTGACCCGGGCGGGTCCAGCTTCGTAGCATCGGGCATGTCGGTACCTCCTGTACAGGTGCCGGCCGGCCCCGGCGGTGCTCCAACACCGCCGGGGCTTCTGAGTAGGGTGAGTTTGATTGTAGTCGTACTGGACGGCTTACAGCGACTACGTCCTAAATCAAGAGTGAGGCCAAACCATGCCGAGGCGGAAGGTCTATGTAGACGAGCTCGTCGGCGCCGCCGAGGTGGCGGAACGGTTGGGCCTCGCGTACGTGCAAACCGTGCACACGTGGCGGTCTCGCTATGCCGACTTCCCGGTTCCAGTGGCCACGCTCAAGAGAGCCATGATTTGGTCGTGGCCCGATGTCGAGGCCTGGGCCAGGTCGACCGGGCGATTGCCTGGCCCCGACGCCAGCGATGGGAGCAGCACTGGTTCCCCGTAGTCGAAGCTGGACATGGCTCGACCGTTCGTCGTCATGGCGATGGCGTCTGTGGCCTACCCTCACGTTGGCTGGCGGCGGGGACATGAAGTGCACACCAGGTGGCCGGGTCAAGGGTGGCGATCGCTTACCCGCGGACGGGCGTCGCGCCGGTTGCGTACGGTTGTTCAGGGCGGCACCGCCACACCGGTGGAGTGATGCGCGACGGGAGCGGGGGAGACCATGATCACTACTGAGTTGACGAGATTGACGCCGGCCGCTGGTCGTAGCACCGCAATGGGGTCCCATTGATGAGTCGCAGCATCGCCCCCGCAGAAGCTGACCTGCAGCTCGCCCGGCTCGTTCGAGCGATGTTGCTGGTCGCTCGGCTGGGGGAGGCCGATCGTCGTGGCTGGTGGGCTACCCGTTCGTTCGGGGCGGCCGGACGGGTCGTACTCAAGCAGCGTCTTCCTCGTACATGGCGGATGGCCGCCGTCGAGCTCGACATCGGGGCTGCCCGGAATCGTCATGACGAGGTCATCGAGCGATCCAACGCTGTCCATCTTTTCAGTGACAGCTGGCCAGTGCGCCGGTGGACGAGCGCCTGGGTCGCCGAGCAGAAGACAACCGATCCGGCGGATGAGTTCTTCGAGGAGTTGGAGACCATCTCGGCAGAGGACATCAGCACTCGACTGGCGGGGCCGGACCTGGGTGTCAGCATCACTGGCGATGCTGTCCGGCTCGGTGCCGTGGATCGGGCATCGTTCGACTCCGCAGCGAGTCTGCTCCCCAGCGTCGAGCTCCTCGCCGCCGCCTACGCCGAGATGGACGTCTTCACCGTGCCGTACCTCGAGATCTCTGGATGACGCAGTTCACCTCGAACATCATGAAGGTCGGGGCTCACCTCGACGACACCAGGGTGCTCGTCGACGTCTGGAATCCCGCGCTGACCGATAACGAGAACGTGCGCCGGATCGTCGATGACAACCTGCTCGGTCTGCCGTCGCAGTCCCGTGCCCACGATGTGATGGTCCGGGCCCTCCGTCCGCGATTCATCGCCCCTGGCTCAGAGGTCGTCGACGCGCTAACCGCGCTCTCGACTCGATCCGATGCCTTCCGCGACGCCTGCTACTTCGAGCTGACCCGAGTCGACGCCTTGGTCGCCTGTTTCGTGGAGGAGCAGCTCAATGAGTGGTGGGACGAGGGGCGAGTGGCCATCGAGACGTCTGACACGCGTGCATGGGTCGACAAACTCGCTGCCGATGACCGGGTGCCTGACTGGTCGCCCAACATCCGCGATCGTGTAGCCCGCGGGATGATGGCCGCTCTTCGTGATCTCGGCCGGTTGACCGGGACGCGCAGCAGTTCGAAGAAGGAGATCGTGCGACCCGGCATCTCTGTGGGTGGGTTCGGCTACGTCGCCTACCGGCTCCACCAACAAGGTGAGTCGAGCCGCCGGATCCTCGACTCGTCGGTCTGGCGCCGTTGGCTGCTGGACACGAGCCGGGTCGATGAGCTGATGCACCGGCTCGCCTCTCTCGGTGTCGTCTTCTACTCGGTCGCTGGGTCCACGCTGCGTGTGGACTGGCGTGTCGGCTCCCTGGCGGAGGTGGCTCGTGCCGCTGTCTGAGGCGTTGGCCGACATCGCTGATCGGATCGTGGGGTTCTACGACCGGGGCTCGACCCCGCCGTTTCTCGTGTACCAGTACGAGCCTGCCGACGAGTACGCCGTCCGTCGTGAGCTCCTAGAGCTCAAGCGTTGGCTGCACGCCAAGCACGACATCGGGTGCCAGACGATCTCGCTGGCTGAGGTCTTCTGGGAAGCCCTCGAGGAGCATGGTCAGCTGGACATGGTGATCGAGGCCGAACGGGCTGGCGCGTATGAGGAGGCGCAGCAGGCCGTACGGCAGGTCCTCGCCGGCCCGCCGACCATGGGTGACCGGATCGTGCAGCGAGTCACGGAGAAGGGCAGCGAGCGGGAGGCCGTCTTCCTGTACCGGGCGGGTGCGCTCTATCCGTCGCACCGCACGAGTCCGCTGCTGGATGTGCTGAAGGACGAGGTCGACCGGCCCGTCACGATGCTGTATCCCGGGCGCGTGGTGGGCGATTACGGGCTGAGCTTCATGGGAAAGACCGAGCCGGCCTACGGCTATCGAGCACTGATCGTTCCGCGTGGGGGGAACCACTGATGCAGATCAAGGACATGTTCAGTCGCGAGATCGATCGCGACATCAAGGAGGTCATCAAGGTCGATGACCGGCAATCCATCCTGGAAGAGGTCGAGGAGTACGTTGCCACCCCCCACATCGCCGAGGAGCTGATCGACACCCTCGAGCGGTACCAGGACACGATCAACAACCCGAGCGAAGAGATCAACATCTGGGTCAGCGGGTTCTTCGGTTCCGGCAAGTCCTCGTTCGCCAAGGTGCTCGGCTACCTGCTCGCCAACCCCGAGGTCGACGGCACGACGGTCGCCGACCGGTTCTTCGAGCTCAACGAGATCCCGTCGGCCAAGGCCCTGCTCACCGCGATCCATAGCTCGGCGCCCACCGAGACGGTGCTGCTCGATCTCAACACCACGCCGAACGTCCTCCAGGAGGGCGAGCCCATCGCCCTCCCGGTGTACCGGACCCTCCTCCAGGAGTTCGGGTACAGCCGTGATGTGGTCCTCGCCGAGTTGGAGTTCGAGCTGGAGGAGAAGGGCACGCTCGAGGAGTTCGCGTCCAAGTACGAGGAGGTGTTCGAGACACCATGGGAGTCCCAGCGTGACGTGATCACCGCCAAGAACCGGGCCAGTCGGGTCCTCCACGAGCTCGACGACAAGACCTTCCCCTCGGCCGATTCATGGTCGAACGCGGCGGAGCCCCCGCCTATCACCGCGAAGTGGTTCGCGGCGCGGTCTCTCGAGATGCTTCGCCGCCGGCGCCCGGGCAAGGAGCGCCTCGTCCTGGTCGTCGATGAGGTCGGCCAGTACGTGTCGCGGTCAATCGACCGCATGCGTCACCTCCAGGGGCTCGCCGAGGAGTGTCAGAAGACCAAGGGTCGGTTGTGGCTGGTCGCTACATCCCAGGAGAAGCTGACCGAGATCGTCGACAGTCTCGAGGGCAAGCAGACCGAGCTCGCCAAGGCCCGGGACCGCTTCCCGATCCGCGTCGACCTCCTGCCCTCCGACATCGACGAGGTCACCAGCAAGCGCGTGCTGGACAAGACCGCCACCGGCGCGGCGGAGGTCAGCCGCCAGCTCGATGAGCATCGGAACAAGTTGACGACCTCGGTGACACTGCAATCCGAACGCCACCGCCCGTTCAACGACGACCACTTCGTGCGGCTCTACCCCCTGGTGCCGTACCAGCTCGAAGTGTTGATCGACGCGGTGTCGGCTCGCCGGGCACAAGGCGGTGCCCCCCAGACCATGGGCGGATCCAGCCGGACGCTCATCAAGCATGCGAGCGACCTGCTGAGGAGCAAGGTCGTTGGTCTCGGCGAGTGCGAGGTCGGGGACCTCGTCACCCTGGATCGCTCCTACGTGCTGCTCGAGGACGTGATCCCGACCGCCTGGCGCCACGAGGTCGACCAGGTCGCCGGAAAGCATGGCGACGACAGCATTGAAGCCAAGATCATGCGGGTCGTTGCCCTGTGCGCGGATGTGCCGGGCCTGGCCCTGACTGCTCGAAATCTGGCAGTGGTTCTGCACCCGTCGATGTCGGCTGACCCGATTGAGGGCGACGTGCGAGCAGCGCTTGATCATCTGGTCGCCGAGGACCGGGTTCGGGAGACCGATGACGGCTTCCGGCTGCAGAGCCCGGAGCAGAAGGACTGGGAGAAGACCCGCCGCGCCATCGACATGAAGCCCGGTGATGCCGTGCGGCTCCGCAAGGCCATCCTCAAGGATGCCCTCGGCTCGATGACCGTCTCGAAGGGGCGAACCTTCAAGATCGAGCTCCACGCGGAGCAGGAAAAGATGAGTGACGGTGACGTCGTCCTCGACATCCGCGACGACGCCGACATCGACGGACTCAGGACCACCTCGAGAGGCGCAGGTGCCAAGACCAAGATCTTCTGGGCCTACTCCACAGCCGATGACACCTGGGAAGCGCTCGCCGAGCTCCACCGCTCCGCAGAGATGATCGAGCGGTACGACAACGCCAGCCAGTCCGACGCGCAACGTGCACTCCTCGCAGAGGAACGCAAGCGTCGAGACCGGGCCGTAGCCGCTGCCGAGCATCTTCTCTCCCGGGACATCGCCGGCGGAACCACGGTCTTCGACGGCACGGCCCAGGACGCACCCACCAGTGATCTCCGGCCAGCCGCGGACCTCCTCGTCACCGGTCTCCTGGCGAAGATCTACCCCAACCTCGACACCTTCGCCGGGACCTTCAAGAAGGCCGAAGTCCTCCAGATCCTCCAGGCCGACACCCTCGATGGCCTGCCCGAGCACTGTGGCCCGACAGGACTCGGGCTCTTCAAGGTCACCGCGTCGGGCCGCGAGCTCGTGACGGAATCGGGTCCTATCCACACCGTCACCTCGCACATCGAGGCTCGAAAGCAGTACGGCGAGGACCAGAACGGCGCTCAGCTCGAACGCCACTTCGGCGGCCCTCCCTACGGTGCGCCGGTCGAAGCCATTCAAGCCGTGCTGGCCGCCGCGATGCGGGCCGGACTCATCGAGGTCGTCTCCCAGGCGGCCCGCATCAGCTCCGCCACTGACCGCCGCCTCGAACAGGTCTTCGGAAACATCCCCAAGTTCCGTGCCGCATCGTTTCGTCCGGCTGAGGACACCGGCCCGTCCCTCGATGTCCGCTCCGAGGTCAGCGAGTGGCTCGCCACCGTCACCGGCGAGACCCTCTCCCTCGATCTACACGAGCTCGCCGTCGCCGGCCGCGCGGTCTTCGGCGCCCACCGCCCGCCGGGCACCGAAGCCCGATCGATGCTGGCCGGTGCCGGTCTCGCCGTACCCGAGGGCCTGACCACCATGAACGAGCTCCTCGCCCGGGTCATGAGCACCGACGACGAGCTGGTGGTCTCGACTCTGCACGGGCGCCGCGGGGATCTCGATGCCGGACGCCAAGCAGTCATCGACATCGCCACGATCGTCGACGAGCAGATGGACACGCTGCGGGCCGCCCAGCGGGCGACAACAGTCGCCGATGGCCTGGCCGACGAGAACGGGCCGGCCTGGTCCGACGAGCTCCGCGAGCTGCTCGACCGAGCGCGCTACGGCGACGATCTCGCTCGGATCAAGAGCCTCATGACCAGCATCGAGACAGCAGCGAAGATCGAAGAGGAGTCCCTGCGCACCACGGTGACCTCCGAGGTCGAGGACGCCGTCGAGAAGCTCCGCTCCCGCTATCCGCAGGTCGACGACGACGCCTTTGTTGACGCCACCGCCCCACTGAAGGCGCTGGCCGCAGCCACCGACCTTGCCATCTTGCGGGCCAACGTTCACGCCATCACCGGCACAGCTCAGCAAGCATTGGACAACCTCGATGCGCTGTCCACGACGAAGGAGGTGCGCCACATCCGGATAGGGGACATCTGGAGCGGGCCGATCACCTCGGCCGAAGACCTCGACACTGCCCTCAGCCGGCTCCGAGAGGCCGTCCTCGCCCAGCTCGACGACGACACCGAGGTGCGGTTTCGATGACGACGGCGTTGTCGGGTGGGCAGCGGACTGCGCTCGAAAGGCTGGTGCAGGGTGCCCGGCAGTGGATCGAAGCGGATCTTGAGAAGACGTTGGAGGGCAAGTTCGGGATCAATGCCGATGGTCGCGTCGAGCACGTTGGACGTCTGAGCCTGACGAATGCGGAGGATGCGGTCCGGTTGGATCTGGTGGAGATCGTTGAGTACCTCCGTTCTGAGGGGGAGGGTGAGGCCGAGTCGGTTGGGCGGCTTGTGCGTGAGGCTGCGTTCACCCATACGAACCGGCTGATCGCAGTCCGGGTGGCTGAAGCTGTTGGGCTGTTGCCGGAGACGATGGCCCGTGGTGCCGAGTCCACCGGCTTCCGAGATTTCAGCGAGCTGGCGCCCACGATCGCAGCGACGGAGTGGGGTCGGTTCGCGGAGTTCGTCGCCCTGTGCGCGGATGAGTTGGCTGCCGATGTTCCGGCCTTGTTTGATCCGCGTAACCCGCTCCTGGAGCTGGCGATGTCGGAGACGGTGTTGGCCCGGGTGGTCGATGCCATGGCAGCGCTGGATGTTGAGGTGTGGGCGGCGCCGGACACGCTCGGGTGGGCCTACCAGTTCTTCAACACCGGTGAAGAACGACGCGAAATGAGAGAGTCCTCGGCCCCCCGGAACTCCCGTGAGCTGGCTGTCCGGAACCAGTTCTTCACGCCGAGCGACGTGGTCGAGTTCCTCGTCCACAACGGGCTCGGAGCGCACCTGGCTGCGGGGCTCCCGGGACTGGGCGATGAGCTTCCGTTGCTGGTCGAGCTCCCGGCCGAACAGATCGAGGTGGACCTGGGGGCGGTGAGTGTGCTGGATCCGGCGTGCGGGTCAGGGCATTTCCTCCTGGGCGCCTATGACGTGCTGGAGTTGGCGTGGCAGCACGCGGGCGTCGACGCGGCGACGGCGGCGCCGGCGATCGTAGGGTCGTTGTGGGGTATCGACATCGACCCCCGCGCCACTCAGATCGCTCAGGCGGCGGTCATGTTTCGGGCTCGTCGGCACTGCCGGGACGAGAAGCTCCCGAAGGCGAATGTGATCTGTGCCCGGGCGCTACCGGCGGGCCCAGAAGTTGACGACCTCATCGCCGACCTGCCCGAACATGTGGGCCGAGCGGTTCGCGGCATCGCCGCCGAGTTGGTCGACGCCCCGATCCTCGGTCCGTTGCTGAAGATCGAAGAAATACACTCGCGGG
>CAZVVS010000193.1:0-9231 GCA_964630585.1 uncultured Gordonia sp. | reverse complement strand
CATGAACGAGCCGCAACCACGAGCGTTCCAAGGCCCCATTGTGGCGCGTCTCGGCAGGTGGACGATCACCGACTCCACCGATGGGGCACCGCCTGCGGCCGTCCCCCGATGGTCGGGGCGGCCCTCGTGAGGATCCTCCAGGTGGTCAGCGACAACAACCGGCGCGGCGCCCAGGTGTTCGCCGGCGACCTCGGGACGGCGCTCGTCGAGCGCGGTTATGGGGTGGACACCGTGGCCCTGGAACCGGGGTCCGCAATGGTCGCTCGGTCCGGCGCGCACCTCGACAATCCGGTGCTCGCCCCGTCCTGGCCCCGGCTGAGGGGTCTCCTCCGGTTGCGGTCGGCCATGAAGGCGGTGGACGTCGTCATCGCCCACGGCTCATCCACCTTGCCGGCGTGTGCGCTGGCCGGGATGGGGGTGGGCGTGCCGTTCGTCTACCGCCAGATCAGCGACCCCGAGGTGTGGACGTCCACCCGCCTGCGGCGGGCCCGCACCCGTGCCTTCCTCGGCCGGGCGGCGAGGGTGGTGGCCCTGTCAGGAGGCAACCGGGCGCAGCTCTGCGAACACCTCGGCGTCGACCCGTCGCTGATCCGGGTGATCCCCACCGGGGTGCCGGCTGCTGCCTTTCCGGCGACGACGCCCGAGGGGCGGCCGGCCGCTCGGGCCCGCCTCGGCCTACCCGAACGGCCGACGGCCCTCTTCGTCGGCTCGCTCTCGTGGGAGAAGGGGCCCGAGGTGGCGGTTGAGGCAATCGGCCAGGTGGACGGGGTGACGCTGGTGCTGGTGGGCGATGGCCCCGACCGCGAGTCGCTAGAGGCCCTCGCCGACCGGATGGCTCCGGGTCGGGTGGTGTTCCGACCGCCGGTCGACACGATCCACAACCACCTCGCCGCGAGTGATGTGCTGCTGCTCACCAGCCGGACCGAAGCGGTGCCGGCGGTGGTCATCGAGGCAGGTATGGCGGCGGTTCCGGTGGTGGCGGCCCGGGTCGGCGCTGTCCCGGAGATGCTTCTGGGTGGCGAGGCGGGGGTGTTGATCGAACCCGGGGAGGTGAACGGGTTCGCCGCAGGCGTCGGCACGCTCTTCAAGGACGGGAAGCGGGCCGAGGAGTTGGGGCGGCGCGCCCACGATTGGTGCCTCGAGCAGTTCGAAATCGCTCCCGTGGCCGCCGCCTGGGAAGCGGCGCTCGAGGGACTTGTCGCCTGAGGGCCGTCCGGTGGACGCAGGTGACCGGCTCCCCGCTCAACGCTCAGAAGAGCTCGAGGTCGCCCAGGGTGAGGTGCCATTGGTCGAGCGCCGGCGGATCGTGTTCGGTGACGTCACGCCAGGTGACGATGGGCCCTTGCCGGGGGGCAGGCAGGAGGCCGGCCCGCAGGGAGGGAGCCGACCCGGCGGCCAGCAGGTAGTCGGCGCCCTCGACTTGACGCAGCAACTCTCGAACGGCCCGATGGTCACCTGGCGGTGCGTAAAGTTCGCACACGGTGCCCTCGACGGCGGGCCCGCGCCGGCGGAGGCGCACCACGGCGAAGCCGTCGGTAAGGCCTTCTCCCCGTGTCACCACCCGGTAGTGCAAGGGCCCGAACCCGAAGCGCCAGCGGAGATAGGCGGGTGAGCGGTTGGTGGTGAGCTGGTCGGTCCTGGCTGATGTGAGGACGCAGCGGATCTCGTCGTCATCGGCGAAGGCCTCGTCGGGCGACGAGCCGAAGGTGGCCGGTTCCGACCACTTGGTGGCCGACACCCTGGCCTGGGTCATACGGCGGAGCGATCCGAGCCCCTGCGGCCTCACGCGCACCGGAGGGCGGCCGATGACCTTCCAGCCCATCTTCAGGTAGCCGGGGCGGCTGTTGTCGTTGGGTGTGTTGAACACGAAGCCCACCCCCTCCGCAGCCAGTTCGTCGATGGCGTTCATGGTGAGCGCCCGGAACAGGCCCCGCCCCTGGAACTCGGGGTGCGTGGCGGTGTCCACCGCTCGCACCGATCGCACCACAGCTGTGTCGGGGCGCCGCCACTCCCAGCGCAGGAACGTGCGGAAGGCTACGACCAGGCCGCCCACGGTTGCCACCCACATCGGCGAATCTCCGAAGGGGTTCTCGCGGTGCTTCCAGTGGAAGAACGCGCCGTGGCGTTTGTCGTCGTCCCAGCCCAGCGCCTCACGCCCCAGGCCCAGGATCGCATTGTCGTCGTCCGCCGTGGCCCAGCGGATGGTTGGTTCGGCGTTCACCGGTCGCCGACCGTTTGGCGACGACCGGCCGACCCGGCTACCTTCGTGCTTGAAGCGTCGATAGAGATATTCTACGAGCATGACCACCATCGGGAGTCAGCGGTCGATGCTGCAGCCAGACGAATCCACGTACCAGGCGGCTCCTTCGCAGTTGCACAGCGATCAGGACCGCTCGCCTTGATCGCGATCGACCACTATGAGGCCCTACGCGTTGAACCTGGGACTTGGGGTGTGAGGGTCCACCCTTGAGGTGGGGGCCTCCACGAGTCTCGTGACTGCTTGACGGTCCGAGACAGAGGAGGCCCCTGGTGGCAGAAGGTAGTAGCGGCGCGGTGTCGCTCGGCGCGCCTGGGTTCGAGGTGCTCGACGTGTCCGACGCGGGCAGCGAGCTGGTGGTGGAGGTGCAGACCACGGCGACGACGGTGGGGTGTTCGGGGTGCGGGACACGGGCTCGTGCCAAGGACCGCCGATGGGTCACGTTACGCGACGTCCCGGTCGGTGACGTGACCGTGAGGGTGCGGTGGCGCAAGCGGATCTGGGCGTGCCCGGACCCGGACTGTGGGGCCAAGACCTGGACCGAGTGGTCCGAACTGGCGGCCCCGAGGCGGGGTGCTGTCGGCAGGTCTCAGGCGGGGGACCGCCACCTCACTTCAACAAGACTCGGGACAACCTCGTGTTGGTCGTCGGGCTGCATATGGCCGAGCCGGGCGGCCCAGCGGATGACGTTGTGGGCGAGCACGGCACAGCCCAGCCAGGCGGCGTTGGCGAAGAGGTGCCGGGAGGGGCAGTGCTGGAGGCCGGCGCCCTCTTTGATGTCGCGCATGGCGAGTTCGACGGTGGCGTGATCGCGGTGGAACTGGTCGAACGCGACGGTTTCGCCCTCGATGTTGGTGATGAACGCGTGGTGACGCCAGTCGGGCCATAGCCGACGCTGGGCTGGCTCGGTGAGACGGGTTCGGCGCACCACCAGGCGAACCTCGCGGCGCTTGTTGCCGCGGCCGGTGACATAGACGCACTCGGCGACCTGGGCCTCGCCGCCGTCGGGGTAAGCGATGGTGATCCAGTCGGTGTGGGCGATTGCGTCGATTGCCTTGCGGATGTAGGGGTTGATGCACACGGTGACCGACCACGCCACCCCGAGGCGGCTGAGCGTGTCGAGCAGCGCGTAGTTCCAGAACCGGGCATCGGCGCGCACCGTCAGCGCGCCGGTGGCGCCGGCGCGGCGGACCCGAGCGATGAGCTCTTCGGCGAAGCGTTTCGCTCCCCGCTGGGACGATCCCTTGCGGAGCCGGGCGTGGAGCACCTCGCCGGTGTCGACCCGGGTGGCCAGCAGCGGGTGGTAGCCGAGCACCTTCGTGTAGCCGCAGGCGGCGCCGTGCTTGGCCTTGCCGAACACCTCGCAGATCGTCGAGTCCAGATCGATCGTCATCGCCGTCGACCCGGACCCAGCGCCCATCGACCAGGCCCGCCGGATGGTCTCGGCGATCACTGCGTCGAGTTGGCGGAGGTGGCCGGAGGTGAACGACCGCAGGAACGTCCCCAACGTCGATGGTGCCATCACCCGGAACGGCAGGACCCTGGCCTCGCGCCGGCGCGCAGCTTGTTGGCGTGATCGATGTGCGACCCACCGGCGAGGATCGCCGCGACCAGAGTCAGGATCTTGCGGCCCGGGTGCGCGCCCCCGACTCGGCCCACGAGGCGCACCTTGGCGTTGACCAGCGCTTCGAGCCCGAGGCGGACTATCAGCGTCGCCGGCACGATCAACCCGGCATCGGCGACCAACGTCTCATCGTCGAAGGTCACCTCGACCCCATCGATCCCGCGCCATGCTGGGTTCACCGAAAGTGCCCCCTCGATCAGGGTCTGTGGCTGACTTCGCAACCACCAAATTCCCTGGTCAGGAGGCGCTTTTCGCGGATGCGCGGCCTGTCAACGCGCTAGCTCATCGGTGGATCGAGGCTTTGAAAGCGGTCGGTCGTCACATCCGAGCGATTCCGCCGCCCGGTCGGTGGTTGCTAGCCTGCGCACGCACCCATCTACCGAGGGCATATCCGAGGGCAGGACCCCGGGTGCGAGCCTCGACGACGGCGGCTTCGTCGAGCACGGCCAGCCAACGACCCAACACGCTCTCGGGTGAGTACTCGACGCGCCGCCGTAGGACCCCGCTCTCGAGCCGAGCGACCGTTGCCGGATCGGTGACGAGACGCTCGACTGCAGCCACGACGGAACGCTCGTCGCTCACGAGCAGACCGTCGCTACCGTCGGTGACCAGTTCGCGGTAAGCGGGTTCGGGGCCGACGATGGGGATCGAGCCTGCCGCCCAGGCGTTCACGAGCTTGGTGGGCGGCTTGTGCGAGGCGCGGAGGTGCCGTGCGCGCATGCAGAGCACGGCATCGAGCGCCGAGAAGTCGTGCCAGGTACGCCGAGCATCGGAGGACCGCACAACATCGACCCTGAGCGAGCGCAGTGTGCGTTCGAAGGCTCGGTCTGACCAGAACGCCGGCGCCTGTCTGGGGTCGCCCTGAAATCCGATTGTCGCCACATGCCCGAACCTGTCGGGCGCACGGGGTTTCAAACCTCGTTGGGGCAGCAGAGGAAGGACGACCTCGCGAGGTGTTCGTGCACTCCTCCCGTGGTGTCGGACCACGACGGTCCCTCTGACCGGCAGCCGAAGCCCTGGGTTCCAGTCACCCAGGATCACCACCGTCGGCAGATGGGCCGCCCTCGCGATCAGCCGCAACGACGCCTTGGCACCTAGGTCTTTGGCGAAGACCACGACCAAAGCGGTACTGTCCGGCACCGTGGCACCCAGGGAGGCGTCGCGACCGGCAGCCCGAGCGCGGGCGAACAACTCGAAGAGTGCATGGCCTCGGCCATCCGCAAACCGTTCCGGCTCGTCGTCGGGTCGCCAGCTGTCGATTCCCAGCGGAGAACCCGTGGGCGACCAGAAATGGATATGGGCCGGGCGAGTCGTCATCAGGGGGCTCGATCCAAACCGAGCGTCGGCACCGTGTGCGCCTCGGTCGTGTCTCACTACAGGATACTCTCGTCAGCGTGGTGGACTCGCACGCTCGGCTCATGAAGCGGCGGGCGCCGAGGCTTTCGTCGCTAGCTGCCCAACGACTCCTCGGTCGACGACCCGGCAACAGTGGGTCGTTCGCATGGCCGATAGACCGAGACGTGGAGGCAATGCTCGAGTCGTCCGACTGCGGCAGGCTGTTCCTCGAGCACGAAGGTAGCGCAATCCACAAGTGGGTCCACTACTTCGAGATCTACTCGCGAGAGCTGGCGCCGGTGCGGCACGGCTTCCCCCTTCCGGATGGCAGCCGGCGTCAGCTGCGCTTTCTCGAGATCGGTGTCTCGCACGGCGGGTCACTCGAACTGTGGCGCCGCTATCTCGGCCCCGACGCAACGATTTTCGGCATCGATGTCGATCCACGATGCGCAAAGGTCGATGATCGGGTGGCGAGCGTGCGGATCGGATCTCAAACCGACGCAGCGTTCCTGCGGTCGGTCGTTGACGAGATGGGTGGACTTGATGTCGTGATCGACGACGGCAGTCACCAAGCACACCACCAGCGCAAGACCCTCGACGTCCTCTTCCCTCTCCTTGCCGATGGCGGGCTATATGTCGTGGAGGACGTGCACACCGCGTACTGGTCCAACTTCGGGGGAGGACTGCGGCGACGGGGCTCCTGGATCGAGACGGTCAAGGCAGTTATCGATGACATGCACGTTCCCTACCACGGACACAGCACTGCTGTACTCTCATCGGGCAGCGGGGCCTTCCGGGTCACCGCCTACGACAGCATCACCGTTATCGAGAAGCGGCCGGCCAGTCGGCCGAAGAGTATCCGCACTGGCAGGCCCCGGTGGTAGTCACACCGCAGTGCTCCCTGGGTGGAAGCGGCGGCGGATGACGTCTCGGGCGTGGCCTGTTAGGGAGCCCTTCGGCGGCGGAGGGCTAACCGCGATCTGGATGTCGTCTAAGATCACGGCCTCGAATGCTGCGGGTCGCCTGCCGACCACGAATACGCCCGGCGACGAAGGGTCACTGACGACCCGCGATTCTTGAAGATCGGCAAAGATGCGGCTGAAGTCCACGGTAGTGAACCGCCAGAAGTCATGTGGGTAGCCGTGGTGGTGGAATCCGGGCGAGCGGGTGGTGACGAGAAGCACGCCGCCGGGAGCGACCACGCGCTTGAGTTGTGTCACCGCCCAGCGCCAGTCCTGAACGTGCTCCAGCATCTCCGTCGACACCACAATATCGAACGCCTCGGTTCCGAAGATGTCGACGAGGAAGCTGACACTGACGATCCGGTCAACGCCAAGACCTTCTTGGATGTCGACTCCCACATACGAGGCTGGGCCGAGTGGCTCGATCACTTTGCGAGCGCTTCCGTTCACGTCGAGTGCGCCGACTTCGAGGACGGATCGTCCGACGACGTCTTCAGCCGTAATAGAGCTCCGGATGAAGTCCAGCACAGCGTTGTTCACGAGGGCACTGTACCGTGAACCGGCCCCCGCTTCAGTGGGCGGGTTGATGTGCCCCTGGATTCTCGCGGTGGTCTCGTTGGGATCGGTCACGCGATGGGCGGTCCGGTTCGGAGCATCTCATACTCGATCGGGGCACTCTCAAGCATCCCGACGGCTGGGTGGCGGCGCTGGCGGTTGTGGAAGACCTCGAGGTACTCGATCATGGAGTTGGCTAACTCGATCGGGCTGCGCCAGCGTTTCCGGTTCGAGAGCTCGGTCTGCATCCGACCCCAGAACGATTCGATCACGGCGTTGACGCCCTGTATCTCAAGAGTGGGTTCATGACGCCGGGATGAAGGTAGTTCGGGCGCGGTGGTCGGCCATGACGGAACTGGTAGATCTCGCGGGCGAGGTACCGCATCAGTCAGCGGATCGTCTCGCGTTTAGACAGTCCGTTCGTGGTTCGGCAGGCGACGTAGGCGGTGGTGGGCTAGATCCCGGGTCAACTCCACCCACTCACTCAGGTGAACTAGAATGAACCAACCTCGACCCCACTAGGAGGCCTCGAGTGCCATTCGGACAGCATTCAATATCACATCCAGTAGTCTCCATAGGACGCGTGGCGATCGATCTGTCGTTACACGTCGGGAAGCGATGCAGATTACGGATGCTCTCTATAAGTTCTCTCTCAGGCCATACTGGGCATCGACTCATGGTTGTGCAGGCGTACCAACGTGGCTGAACTTCCTCGGTTAGCGACCGCTCGCGGCAATATTCATTACCTCAGAGGAGTAGCCGCGGGCGACGGTATCCACTACAATGTCGTCGGCATAATCGCTGCTCCGGCGCTCCTCGCAGATGCCGCCCGACTCTGTCCTTCCGCAATCTGTTGGGACATGAGCGAATCTCGCTCGCCTCATGAGTCTCCTACCAGTGGAGTCAGCGCCCAGACACTCGGTTTATTGGCACCATACGAGTCGCTAACTCTGCGTCTGATTGAGCGTTACAACAGGTGGGGCGCATCGCTTCCAGCGATGCGTGCCGTCTATATAGATCTCTTGCGACGGATGGATGACTTCCTGAAAGCAGCGACACCCGACGCAGTTGTGTTCGCCGAAATCCCAGTCAATGCCTGGGATTTCCTTCTTTATCAGCTTTGTACAATTCGCGGAATTGCAACTCCAATCGTTCGGCCCACTGCGTGGCATCAACGATTACTGATTACTCCGACTATCGAGTCGATGAGCGGCGGAGACTCCGCTGCGCCAAAGGCAACGCAGAGTCTCGCCCATGAGCAGTCAGATGACTACCGACCTTCCCGCTATCTCAGCGACCAGGTCCCACTTGAGCGCTCGATTAGTCATCAGCGCTTGCTCGGCCGCAGGCGCTTGCCGCTCGCTCTCCGCTCTTCCCGCTCTCTTAGGAATCTATTCGGGACGCGTATGCCGATTCTGCCCGACGGCGTGCCTGAATTCGACGTATCCCTTCTCCGGCGCGTCATTATGGAAATTGATGATCGTCGTCTGCATAGACGCTCCCTGCGCGCCTATGAGGGAGTTGCTACTGAATCGCTTCCCGATCAACCATTCGTGCTGGTCGCACTGCATTATCAACCCGAAGCCTCGACCCTGGGTATCGGTGGCAACATGGACGACCAGCTCAACAACGTTCGACTATTGGCGGAAGCCGTACCGGCAGATTGGCGTGTAGTTGTGCGCGAACATCCCGCGACTTACAAGTTCACGCAATCGGCAAGGCGATGGCGGAGCGAAGTCATGTACCGAGAACTGAAACGAGTGCCAAAGGTAATGTGCTTCAGTGCTGCGGCAGACATGGACAACTTAATCCGTCAAGCAGAACTCGTCGCCACAGTAAGTGGAACGGTAGGTTGGGAAGCGGTCAACGCCGGTAAGCACGTTCTAGTATTTGGGTATCCGTGGTATCTCGACTGCCCCCTTGTTCATAGAGTGACTGACACACACTCAATTCGCGCTGCGATTGAAGTCGGCCGCACCGCTACGCAAGCGAACGACAAAGGCCTCTTGGATAGATACATCCGACGACTCCATAGGTCGACCGTGAACTTCCCCGCCCTTGAAGACGACGTATCAGATGAGCCCCTGGCTCCCGAACTTTACTCGTCGTATTCCCTAGCGATCTTAAGGGTCAGCGGCATATCGAATGCCAGCGGGTTCGGCGACCAGCGTTCATCACCATGATCATGCTGGCCCGGGCCGGACTGGCCCCTACCTCCCTTGGCCGACGCGGTGACCCGCGGCTCCGTCAGTTGTCCTTGAAATCCGAAGAACTGAAGCACCCCGGGATCGGTGACTGCTCCGTCAATTGAGACGATGGGAGCCAGAACACCACCCCAACGAGGACAGAGTCCCGTGATGTGGTGGGTTTTCGAGGGTGATCCTCGGTGTTGTTCAGCCGGTGATGGCCGGCCGGTCTTGGTCAGTGTCGCGCGAGTGGTCGAGGAGGGCCATCGAGGTCTCGGAGAGGTAGCGGCGGGCGATGGCCCATTCGTCGTG
>CAZVVS010000192.1:0-9235 GCA_964630585.1 uncultured Gordonia sp. | reverse complement strand
CGCTACTCGGCACGGACCCGGTCACCGGGGCTACACCACTCTATGGGGCACTACTGGCGAGCCGGTGGCGAGTGCCTTCGAGGCGCTAGTCGAGAAGGTGTATCGAGACCCTCGTGGACTTATAAGGAGTGTTCGACGGTGAAGATGACTACCGCCGTGGTCGGCGCGGCGGCTTGCCTTGCTGCTACGACCCTTGCCGCGCCGCAAGCCGGCGCGACCGTCCGGTCGGCTATCGACATAGCAGCCCCGTCGTCGCTCTCGAACTACACGGTCGGGTGCCACTACGAGGTCCGGGTGAAGGTCGACGACGCGACGACGCCGGTCCGGCTGGTTGAGGGCGCGGCCGGCTCGGGCTACCGGCCGACGGTCGCCACGGCCATCCCCGCCGCCGACACCGCGATCCTGGTGTGGACGCCGACCCAGCCTGGTCGTCGCACGCTGATGGCGGTGCAGCCGACCCGTGGTCGGATGGTCTACAGCAAGCCCATCACGGTCTCGGTCTCCAACGGCCTCGTGGCGTTCGGGCTCTGCTTCTCGTTCTGAGGTGCTTGATCTGGGCTTCTGAATCTAAGGGCTGCGGATGTCGGGGGGCGCCGATATATTTCGGACACCATCCCCCCGTCACCACCACTATCGGAGCAGACACATGGCCAACGTCGACGCCGTCAAGAACAAGATCCAGCAAATCCTCGTCGGGAATCTGAACAACGTCACACTGACCAAACAGGGCGGGTTCAGCGTGCGCAACGGATCGGCGCGGGTCTTCGTCGACGTCTCCGAATGGCGCGAGACGCACACGCTGGTGAAGATCGAGATACCGGTGCTCTTCGACGTCCGCCGCTCGCCCGAGCTCTACGAGCGGATCGCGTTCCTGGCCGGGCAGTACGTATTCGGAACGATCTACCTGCGGGCGGTCGAGGACCCCACCATGGTGATGGTCGCGTTGGAGCACAACCTGCTGGGCGACTACCTCGACGAGGCAGAACTCATCGAGACGGTGCTGCTCCTGGCCAACGTCGCCGACGACGTCGACGACGAGCTCAAGGCGGAGTTCGGCGGCGAGCGCTTCCACGAAGAAGGCTGATCGCCCGTGGCAGACAGCGACACCGAACTCATCGTCGATGCGACTCGTTCAGAGGTGAAGCGCTGGGGCGGTGAGAGCCCCGGTTATCTGCATCTCGCGGTCGTGTTGGCGCGGCGGTGGCCGACCGAGTTCGACGAGGAGTTCGGCGACGAGGGGCTGCGTCCCATTGAGAAGCGGCTCGGCGATGCCGAGTTCATCGGCGACGAGGCTGGCGTGCGCGAAGTGCTCAACGCCGGATCGCACGTGGAGATCCTCGCCAAACTGAACGAGCTCCTCTCCGCTGCGCCCGAGTCTGATTCCGAAGGCGAGTCCGACGGTCCGTCCGTGGTGCTCACCAAGGGTGTTTCGCCGGCCGTTGTGCCTACGTCGGGCACCACCTCCGACGGTGCGTCCAATAGTTCCGCGGGGGGCGGCGCGCCCGAGACCGATGCGACGGCCGCAGCGGAGTCCGACGGCGACCCCGGCGACCGTGCGCCGAGTGCGTCGTCGGTCCCGGAGGGCGAAAAGCCCGCGCGTGACCGCGAGCAGATCCTCGGATTGGCCAAGCGCGTACAGGGCGAACCGATCGTCGGACGCGAGGCCGAGCACCGGGAGGTGGCCGCGCTGCTGTTGGCGGACTCGGCGGGGCCGATCGTCGTGACCGGTGAGCGCGGTTCGGGTCGGACGAGTTTCATCCGCGGACTGCCGCCGGTGCTGGAGGCCGCGGGCATTGACCTGGCTGTGTTCGAGGTGCCGCAGGACCAGGACTTGAGCCCCGACGACCTCTACCGCCTGCTGCGGCAGGCACCGGAGGTTTCGGTGATCGTCGTCGACGATCTTGATCGTCGGGCGATGCTGCGCGACCAGCATCCGCTGGTGGAGATGCTGCGCGCGTTGCGCGGGGCCAGTGACTGCACGAAGGCGCGGGTCGTCGTGCTGTTGGAGCAGTCGAGCATTGGGCGGTTCGAAACCTACGTCGCCGATTTCGGGCACCTCGTGCCGTTGCGGACGCTCGACGAGACGTCGGCGAAGGCGGCGATCGATCGGGCCGTCGAGCAGGTCACCGCGCGATATAAGGGCGTCACTCCCGACGCCGAGTTGCTGGTGGCGGTGGCGGCGCCGCCGGCGCGCACGGAGAAGGTCGCGCATCCGGGTCTGGCCGCGCGCAGGTTGGACCTCGCGCTGGCGCGTGCGACCGTCGAGGGGCGTGGCACCGCGACGATGCTGGACCTGCATCGCGACGGGTCGGCCCCGGCGCTGCGCAGTCGCGTCGAAGAGATGCAGGCCGTGATGAAGGCGCGAGTGAAGGGTCAGGACGCTGCGATCGAGGCCGTCACCCGGAGGTTGGCGTTGACGCGCTCGAATCTGGACCTGCGGCCTGAGCGGCCCAACGGTGTGTTTCTCTTCGTCGGCCCGACCGGTGTGGGCAAGACCGAGCTGGCGCGGGAGATCGCGCGTGTGGAGTACGGCGGCGAGGACGCGTTGATCCGGTTGGACATGTCGGAGTACTCGGACAGTTGGGGTGTGAGTCGGCTGACCGGCCCGATGCCCGGGTACGTCGGGTCGGACACCCCCGACGACTGGCTCACCACCAAGGTGGCGAATCTGCCGCGGTGCGTGGTGCTGCTCGACGAGATCGAGAAAGCCCACCCCGTCGTTTGGAACGTCTTCCTCCAGGTTTTTGACGCGGGGCGCCTGAGCGACAGCCGTGGTGTGACCGCGGACTTCCGCGATGCGGTGGTCGTGATGACGAGCAACATCGGTGTGCGCGAATCGAATTCGAAGCCCATCGGGTTCGGGGTGTCCGCGGGTGCGGAGCGGTCGAGGGCGTTGGCGCTGGATGCGTTGAAGGACACGATGCCGCCGGAGTTGTTGAACCGGATCGACGAGGTGGCGCAGTTCGAGGCGCTCTCGCCGGAGTCGATCACCGAGATCGCGCGGGTGGAGGTCGACGGTGCGGTCGCGATGCTGGCCAGCCGCGGTTGGACGGTCACCGTCGACGACGATGTCATCGAGTGGCTCGCCACCACCGGCTACGACCCCGTTTACGGTGCCCGGCACTTGCAGCGCAACATCGAGCGGCGCCTCCTCGGTGAGTTGGTGAGGTTCTCCGAGCGTGGGGTGTCGACGGTCCGGGCGAGCGTCCACGACGGTGAGGTCGTCATCAGCGAGACGTGACCACACTCGGCGGTCTACGAACGTGCGCGGAGACCCTCGGGAAGGACTGGTGGCGATGAACATCACCGCGACCGTGTCTCGTGACGGCCGATTCTGGCTGGTCTACGTGCCAGAGGTCAACCAATACACGCAAGGCCGAAACCTGGCCGAAGCCCGCGAGATGGCGTGCGACCTCGTCGCCACCATGCTCGATCTGCCGATTGGGGACGTGCAACTAGCCGACATGGTGGTCGAGGCATAGTCGAGGGGCTTCGCGGGCCGGTGGGAAGGGTGACCAGACCCAAAGAGGTGAACCCAGGTTGGGCCGGACGGTGATGTCAGAGATCGCCGTTAACCTGGGTTTTCCAGCGACGGAAGGACGACCGATGTCTAAGACAATTGCCGACATGGTGGAGTTGACCGGCAAGCAGGTGCTGGAGCATCTGGATCGCGATGCGGAGATTCCGTTGGTGACGATCGCGGGTGCGCAGGGCGACGTCATCGTCGTACGCGCTGATGACGAGGAGCCCGCGACCGAGGTGATGCCGTCGACGGTGATCCTCGTCGAATCGGAGGTGTCGCCGAATACGCATTCGTTGCATCCGAATGGGCCGGCGTTTTGGCGGGCCGATGAACCTGACGAATTCTCTGACGGGTTGCTGGTGGGGGTGTTGACGGTGCCGGCGGGGTCAGAGGTGTTTCTGAGTCATGAGGAGCACGGTGGGCTCTTGGTGGGCGAGGGGACGTTTGCGGTCCGTCGTCAGGGTGAGTTCGGGCGGGCGGTCGCCGATTGAGCGCGGTGGAGGATCTGAGCGGGTTTGGTCCCGACGGCGAGTTGACTACTGCGCAGCGTGACTATGCCGGTCGGATCGGTGACTTCTGGTCCAGGCGCATCCTTTCGACCGATCGGTGTGATCGCGCCGATGTGGAGTATCTCGTCGAGCGGGTTTACCGGGCGTTCGACTTCGATCCACCGACGACGGTGCGGTGGGCGCAATCCCCGTTGGAGGGCGCTTTGCGGGCCACGGGGTTGGGGGTGGGACGTGAACACCTTCAACACGACATGCACATGCAGTTGCGGGGCGACTTGCATGACCGGTTTCTGTTTGCTTCTCCGATGAGGGGGCGCCCACCGGCTGAGGAGGATGTGCGGGTGTGGCGGGCATTGGAGGCGCGGTTGAGCCCGGCCCTGGGCTTCGAGCTCGACCGACTGTTGTGGGACCAGTGCAGTCGATGGCTCGGCGCCGCCTTTCGTAACAGCGTGGATGCGACGTCACCGTCGGTGCCCGCTGAGTTGAGTGCTTGGCAGGATGGTGAGTGGATTGCGCGGCTGACGTGCCAGCTGGCGTTTGACGGTGCGGCTGATACCGATCTGCTGACGCTTGACGGTGCCGCAGGCGCCGATCGGTTGCGGGCGGTGGCGGCGGTGACCGCCGCCGTGGGGTTCTGGCGGCCGATGGAGGGCGCGGTGGTCCTGGCCGAGCGGCCCACCGGGATTGTGCGCGACGCGGCGGGGCGGTTGCATTGTGAGGACGGTCCGGCGTTGATGTTCGCCGACGGCTTTGTGGTCTATGCGTGGCACGGTGTGCGGGTTCCGCCGGACATGATCCACGGCCAACCGTGGTCGGTGGCGCACATCTTGGCCGAGGAGAACGTCGAGGTGCGGCGCTGTGCTGCCGAGCAGATGGGGTGGGAACGGTTCCTGGTCGAGGCTGATGCGACGTTGATCGCCGAGGCGCCCGACCCGGGCAACGCCCCGCACACCCTGCAGCTCTACGCGTTGCCCGCGAAGATGCACGGCCGCGACCACATGAGGGGTTTGCGGGTTTGCCTGTGCACCAACGGTTCCGACGAGCGCGATGGCACCCGCCGGCGCTACGGCATCCTCGTACCCGGTGACATCGACGACCCGGTCGCAGCGATCGCCGAAACCTACGGCGTGCCCGCGCAGGTGTACCGCCAGCTGCAAGTGCGGCGGTAGCTCCGGATTCTCGATGTACCGGCTCGGGATCTCGGTACGCCGGCTCGCCCTTGGGGGCTCGCCGGCACTCGATCACCGACGCGGTCAAAACCACCCCTCGGACGGGGGTGGGAACACGAAGACCTGGTCTACGCTGAGCCCGGCCAGCGGGCCCGGTGCGCGGACGAGGTACTCGACCTCTGCGACGGCGATCCGTTGGGAGTCCGCCTCGGCGGGGAACTCGCCGGTGTCGCTCGCGGCCCACTCGCGCAGGCGGTGCTTGTGGACCTGGCCTGCGACTCGGATGATCTCCGAGCGGATCCGCCGGATCATCTGCGGGTCGCGTACCTTGCGGCGCTCGATGGAAGCTTCCGTTACTTCGGGACCTTCACTGTTCACTCTTCTCCTCACTGCAGCGAGCCCTGGACAGAGCTCTCCCCCGGAAGGGGTGCCGTAAAAGGATGAATATTCAACAAGGTCCGCGCTCGGCGGCGTCGCCAACCTAGCCGTTCCGAGCAGTGAAGCAAGGCAAGTCGAATTCGCCGAGTGTAGCACATCACGTTGTGCTAACGTGTAGCACTACCCGAGGATTTCAGTAGTTGGGCGAGTGTAAGGATCTCAATGAAGCCGTCGAAAGTGTGTGACAATCTCTTCGGATTGACGCTGTGGGGCGCGGGGATATCTGCATTCATCGTGCCGGTCAGCGCGATCTACTCGTTCTTCACCTCACCCAGCAGCTATACCGACTTTTCCGCCGTGAAGATGTGGTTCTTTTTGGCGATTGGCCTTGGTCTGGCCTCGCTGGTTCTGAACGTCGTCGGTAACCAACTCGCGAAATCGGAGAAGCGTGAAGAGGAAGAAGAACGTCGCCGGATTGCGGCCAGCAACGAGCGAGATCGACTGGCCGCGAAGGATGCCGATGATCAGCGGAATTTTTTCAAATCGGTGAACGAGGCAAATGCGGGGGCTACGGCACTCCTTGATAGGCTGCCGGGCCATCTGGAGGAGGCGATTCAAAGTCTCGCACAGGCAGAACGCGATTGGAACGAGCGCATCTACAATCCATTCTGGACTTCCATTGAAGACAGTGTGCTCGCCCTGGCTCAGTTCAGGGATGACGTCGAGGGCATCGACAAGATGGCTGGATTTTATCAACGCGGTGCGTCGATGTACAACGGACCTGTGCCGCCCTTCTCGGTGACGTCGATCTCGGTTGAAGCTATGAATTCTTATCGGGATATCTACGATTCTATCGCCAAGTATACGAGACGTGCTTTGGGTGATATTGAATTCGCCACGATCTACGAGGGTTGGCGCGGCAACAGGATAATGGCCGCCGGATTCGCGGACATGCGGACGGCGATCAACCAGATGTCTGATCGGATCTCGTCGGAGATTTCGTCGCTGGATTCGAGTCTCAGATCCATCTCGAACGAAGTCGGTTCGCTATCGGCTTCTATGTCCATGCAGAGCCAGGCACTTGAAACTCACGTGAGCAACGCCTCGTCGCAAAATGCAGCCTTGCTGCGAACCGCTGAGGAATCGGTGCGGAACGAAAAGAAGATCGCACGCCGACTCTGGAACATCGAACACGGTTTCAAGTCTGTCTACTAAACCGCGCCGGAGAACCGGAACTGACCCGACTGCGTAGTCTGAACCGATTGGTCCGGTTCGTTGTTGGGGGTTGCGTGGCTGTCGTCCCGGTTTTCGTGTCGTCGACATTCCGTGACTTCCACGGTGAGCGCGACGTGTTGGCCGCCGGCGTGCGCGAACGGCTCGACGAGCAACTCAAGGACCTCGGCTGCCGCGTCGAGATCATCGATCTGCGGTGGGGCGTCGACACCGCCGGCGTCGACGAGGAGGAGGCCGCGCGTCGCGTCGTCGACGTGTGCCTGCAACAGGTGGCGTGAGCCCGACCGCTGTTCGTGGGGCTGGTCGGTGAGCGCGTCGGCTACATCCCCGACGGCGGGCACGCCCGGTGGGTGGCCGACCAGGCCGGAGTCCCGTCGACGCAGCGCGTCGAGGGGCTGTCGGTCACCGAGCTGGAGTTCGGGTTCGGGATGCTGTGGGACTCGGCTCCCGACGGCGAGCACGTCGTCGCGTTCCGCGACCTCATCGGTGAGACGCCGCAGGAGTGGGTGGATCCGGATCGGGTCCGGGTCGTCGCGTTCCGCGAGGAGATCGCCGGGAAAGCGGCGTCGAAAGGTGCCTCGACGATCCGTTACGAGGCGGCCGCCGACGGCGACGTGGTGGCGCTGGGTGCCGTCGTCGTCGAGGACGGACTGCTCTCGTTCGAGGACCTGATGGTCGGGGCGCTGGCGGGTCCGGTGCGTCGGCGGGCAGAGCAGGTGATCGCCGAGTCGGGCTCGGGGTGGTCGGGGCAGGAGTTGCTGTTCCGCGACGACCACCGCCTGGCGATCGGCCGTGAGGAGCTGATCGCTGATCTTGCCGAGCGGGCACTCGTCGGCAACCGAGTCGTCGTTGTCGGGGAGTCGGGCACCGGCAAGTCGACGATCCTGTGCGGTGTCGAGGAGCAGGCTGCTGCAGTCCCCGGCGTGACGGTCGTGTCGGCGCTGCTCGGGGCGTCGACGACGGGGGTGTCTGGGCGCGACGTCGTGTTGCGGCTCGTCGAGCAACTCGAGTCGGTGATCGGACAGAAACTGGCGCCGGACCGCAACCCCGGTGATCCGCTCACGACCGCGGTGTGGCGTGACATGTTGACCGAGGCGGCGGGTGCGTTGCCCGGGCGTCTGGTCGTGGTCATCGATGCACTCGACCTCCTGGCCGACGATCAGAGCCGACTCGACGTGTGGCCGGCGCGCGTGGTTCCACCAGGCATCGGTTTGGTGTGTTCGACGACCGACCCGGAGCAGGCGCAGGTCCTCGCCAATTCCGATGTCGAGATCGTCCCCGTCGGAGATCTGTCGTCGGAACTCGCCGTGCAGGCGGCGCAGATGTGGGCGGGACGGTCCGGGCGGGAGTTGCCGGCGCCGGTGCTCACTGTCATCGGAGCGGTACCCCGTTCGCCCCTGTGGGTCCGGCTTGCCGTCGACCTCTTGGCCGACCTCGACGGCGATGACTTCGCGTCGATCGCAGGAGATGCCGATCAGGCCACTGCGATCGAGCGGCTGCTGATGGACCGGGTCACCGCGCTCCCCGCCGACGCCGAGGACGTGGCCGGGGTGTTTCTCGGGCGGGTGGGCGAGCGCATCGGTGACCGCGCTGCCGCGGTAATGTTGGGGGCGTTGGCGACGGTGCGGTCGGGCTTCGCACCCACCGATCTCGCGGCCCTGCTGCCCGACGATCCCGACGCCGCTCACAAGGTCGCCGTCGTGCAGCGCGTGCTCGGTGATCAGATGCGGACGGTCGATGCGGCCGGGCGTATTGCGTTCGCCCATGCTGCACTGCAGCGGCGTGCGGCCGGATTCGCCGGGCCGAACGTGCACACCAGCATCGTCGGGGTCCTCGCCGCCGACGACGCGTGGGACGACGTCGATGCGTGCGACGCCGTGTGGCATGCCGTCCATGCGTCGGCCGAACCCGTTCAGGGTGGCCCCCTCGACTTGCCCAGGGTGCTGGAGCGCGCACTGAACCAGGGGCCGCCCGGGCTCGCGCTGGTCCTCATGCGCGCGGTCCTCATGCGCGCGGTGGATGCGCACCCGAGCGAGGGGATCGCGATGGTCGGCGGCGTGGACCGTTCAGAACTGACCGTCGACGGGCTGGACTCGCTGTTGCGGGCGCAGACCATCGTCGATCGACGGCACGTGCTGCCGCTCGACCGCGTGGCGCTGAGTCGTGCCGTGCTCGGCGTCGTCCGTGGTGGTGAAGGGCCGACCAGCGCCGAGGCGGTCACCGTCGCCCTGGCCAACCTGGCCACCGAACTGCACCAGGTGGGTGGGCTTCAGGAGTCGCTCGACGCGTACTCGGAGTCATTGGCGGTGGCACGCGCCGAGGTTGCAGCGGGCAATTCTGGCGCCGAGGCCCAGGCTGCTTCGGTGATGAGCCGCGTCGGCGACTTGCGGATCGCGCTGAATGATCTTGAGGGCGCACTGACG
>CAZVVS010000191.1:0-9417 GCA_964630585.1 uncultured Gordonia sp. | reverse complement strand
TTCATGTCGTACGGATGGTTGGCATTTTCGGGCACGATGCCGTCGAGTTCGTCGGTCGTCACGCCGGGGGCGACGGCGGCACCGGCGGCGGCCAGCGCGTTGGCGGCGATTTTTCCCGCGACGCGCACCCGTTCGATGATGTCGGGCGTCGCCACCCAGGGCTCGGCGCCCTCCTTGGCGGTCTTCTTGTCGACGTATTCAGGCCGCACGATGTGGCTGGGCACGGGCCGTCGGGGCGAGACCACGCCGGGGGCCAGAGGTGCACGAACAGACATGGGGACCACCTTAGTGCCCTCGGCCGAGACGATGTAGCCGACTAAGGGCGGCTGTGCATGCCGTAATCGGGCGGCAGTGAGTTGAAGAAGTCCCGCGTCACCCCGACCGCGTGCGTCGAATCACCGCCGCCAACGATGAGCGTCGCAAAGGCCAGGTCGCCGCGGTATCCGGCGAACCACGCGTGCGATCCACCCGCGAACTCGGCCTCACCGGTTTTCGCGAAAATCGGTCCGAGACCGTTGACGACGGTGCCGGTGCCCTCGGTTACGACCGCTCGCATCATCGGCTTGACCTGGTCGTAGATCTTCGGGTCGACGGTGGGCCGAGGTCCGGTGACCTTGGTGGTACGGCCGCGGATGAAGGTCGGGATCGGTGGTGCCCCGTTGGCGATGGTCGCCGGAACCATCGCGAGCCCGAACGGGGACACCAGCACCTTGCCCTGGCCGAACCCGTCCTCGCTGCGCGCCACGATGTCGGGCGCGATCGGCACCGACCCGGACACGTTGGCCAGGCCGGGGATGTCGTAGACGCCGCCCAGGCCCATCGCCGCGGCCTGATAGGCGAGGTCGGACGGGCCCATCTGGCTGGCCAGGTGCGCGAACGTCGTGTTGCAGGACTGGGCGAAAGCACCGAGCAGCGGGACGCTGCCGAGAGAGAACTTGTCGTAGTTGGGGATCAGCCGCGACCCGATCTGGATCTCACCCGGGCACGGGACGATCGACGACGGATGGGCGAGGTTGGCGCGCACCGCGGCCGACGCGGTCACCATCTTGAACGTCGACCCCGGCGGGTAGAGGCCGTTGGTGGCGATCAGCCCGTCGACGTCGGCAGCCTTGTTCTGCGCGATCGCCAGGATGTTGCCCGTCGACGGTTGGATGACGACCATTGCCGCCTTGCGACCAGCCCCGTTGACGGCCCGCTGTGCTGCCGCCTGGACTGCGCGGGAGAGGGTCAGAGTCACCGCCGGCGACGGCTTGGGCGCATGGTCGTCGAGGATGCCGGCGGTCACGCCGTTGGGGTTCACGACGTCGACGCGCCACCCGGGCGTTCCGGCGGTCTGGCCTTCGACGACCCTGCGCACCTGCGCCAGCAGGGCCGGTGCAAAACCGGGTTCGACGGGGAGCAGCTCGGCCTGGTCGGTGGCGACGATGCCCGGGATGGCCAGCCGGTCGCGGACCTGGTCGAAATCACTGTGGCTCAATCGGATCAGCGAGTACGGCTTGCCAGTGGCGGTCGCGGTTTCCACGACGGACTGGACGTTGACCTTGGGGTTGAAGCGTGCGAGCGCACCGAGGGCGCCGGTGAGGGAATCCAGCGGCTCGACGCCGGCCCGCAGGGCCGCCTTTGCGTCGAAGCTGATCCCGACGACCGTACCGTTGACCATGACGCGCGAGCCGTCGGACTCGTTCACCTCCGCGCGCGGGGCCTCGAGCGTGCGGAACTTCAGGCGCTGGTCGGCACCCAGTTCAGGGTGCAGGTTCGTCGGCATCCACCGCACCGACCAGCCGCTGTCGCCGCGGCTGGCCGCGACCTGCGCGGTGTAGCGCCACTCGCGCCTGCCGGGGAGGTGCCAGGTGTAGCTGACGTCGGCCAAGGCGTTGTCGACCGAGAGGCGCACTTTGCCCGTCGAATAGTCGAGTTTCTCGGCGTCGAGACCGGCCCACATCTCGGCGATCGCCGTCGACGCGACGTCCGGACTGCCGGTCTGGGCAGCGGCACCCTTGACGTCGCGGGCGGCGAGGGCGTGCATGAAACGGTCGACGACGCGGCGCGGGTTGTCCTCGGCGGACCCGCAGGCGCTCAGCGACATGCCGACGACGGCGGCTACGGTGATCGCGACGGCCCGGGCGACTGCTTTCGAAGGTCTCATCACGGTTGATACTAGATGTGACGCAAGTGAATGCTGTGACGCCACGCGGCGGAGATTTGGGCTCAGTCGATGAGGACGGTCGCGAAAGTGCCGACCTGTTCGAACCCGACGGCCTCGTAGGCCCGGCGCGCACACACGTTGAAATCGTTGACGTAGAGGCTCGGCGTCCGACCGTGTGCGCGAATGGCGGCGGCAACGGCCGCGGTCCCCGCCTTGCCCAGGCCTGAGTCGCGGTATTCGGGGTCGACCCATACGCCCTGGATCTGCCCGACCGCGTGCGAGAGCGCACCGATCTCGGCCTTGAACACTACGCGCCCGCCGTCGAACCGCGCGAATACCCGCCCGGCATCGATCAACCCGGCCAAGCGCTGCCGATAGGCGCGCCCACCGTCGAAGGCACACGGGTCGACGCCGATCTCGGAGGTGAACATCTCCACCGCTGCGGGGAAGTAGGCCGACAGGTCGTCGCGGGTGACCAACCGGACCTCGGCGTCTTCGGCGATCCGCGGTGCGCGGCGCAGCGCCATCAGCGGTTGCACGGCGCGCACCTCACGGGCCGAGCCCCAGGCCGACTCGAGTCGTTCCCACAGCCCCAACGCCAGCTCGGCGGGCCCGACGATAGACGAGCACTCGCGCGGGCGGGTCGACGCGGATTCGGCGAAGTAGTCGAGATCGGCGTCGGCGCCGACCAGCGGGATCAGGTTGGCGCCGGAGAAACACAGTGAGAACTCGGGGTCGTCGGCCGACCACAGCTGCCCGCCCAGCCAACGCGGCTCGATGCCGTAGCTCTCGACGCGGGCGGCGACCATGCAGGTGGCGACAGGGTCGGCGGCGAGGGCACGCGCCACCGCCAGTGCGTCGCTGGTCTGCAGCGGCAGTCGACGCCTGGTCAGCATGAACGGACTCCCTCTCGCGGTCCGGCGGCGCGGCGCGTCAGCTCACGGTGACGACGGGTGCGCCGGTTCCAGTGTCGCCCGTTTCCTCGGCGATTCGCAGGGCTTCCTCGATTAACGTCTCGACGATCTGCGACTCCGGGACGGTTTTGATGACCTCGCCCTTGACGAAGATCTGGCCTTTGCCGTTGCCGGAGGCGACGCCCAGGTCTGCCTCGCGGGCCTCGCCCGGCCCGTTGACGACACAGCCCATGACGGCGACGCGCAGCGGCACCTCCATGCCGTCGAGCCCGGCGGTCACTTCCTCGGCCAGTTTGTACACGTCGACCTGGGCGCGTCCACACGACGGGCAGGACACGATCTCCAGCCGACGGGGACGCAGGTTGAGTGATTGCAGGATCGCGTCACCGACCTTGATCTCCTCGACCGGCGGCGCCGACAGGGATACGCGGATCGTGTCACCGATCCCCTCCGACAGCAGCGCCCCGAAGGCGACGGCGGACTTGATGGTGCCCTGGAACGCCGGGCCGGCCTCGGTGACGCCCAAATGCAGCGGGTAGTCGCTCTGCGCGGCGAGCTGGCGGTAGGCCTCGACCATGATGACGGGGTCGTTGTGTTTGACGGAGATCTTGATGTCGCCGAAGCCGTGCTCCTCGAACAGCGACGCCTCCCACAGCGCCGATTCGACGAGGGCCTCCGGCGTCGCCTTGCCGTACTTCTCCATCATCCGCTTGTCCAGCGAACCGGCGTTGACGCCGATGCGGATCGGGATGCCGGCGGCTCCGGCGGCCTGCGCGACCTCCTTGACCCGGCCGTCGAACTCCTTGATGTTGCCCGGGTTCACGCGCACCGCCGCACAGCCCGCGTCGATCGCGGCGAAGATGTACTTCGGCTGGAAATGGATGTCGGCGATCACCGGGATGTTGGCCTTGCGGGCGATCTCCGGCAGCGCGTCGGCGTCCTCCTGGCGGGGACAGGCCACGCGCACGATGTCGCAACCGGAGGCGGTGAGCTGTGCGATCTGCTGCAGCGTCGCATTGATGTCGTGCGTCTTGGTGGTGGTCATCGACTGGACCGAGATAGGACTGTCACTGCCGACACCGACATCGCCGACGCGGATCTGCCGAGTCTTGCGGCGTGGCGCCAGCGTGGGCGGCGGCGCCGCGGGCATGCCGAGCCCGATGGCTAGGGGGGCTGAATCACTGGTCATTGGGGCCTCAGAACAGCTTGATCGGATTGATGATGTCGGCGGTGAGGGTGAGCACCATGAACGCACCCATCACCGCGACCACGGTGTAGGTCAGCGGCATCAGCTTCATGTAGTCGACCGGCCCGGCCGCGATCTTGCCGCGGCGCCGGCGCAGCGCGTTACGGACCTTCTCGTAGGCGACGATCGCCATGTGCCCGCCGTCGAGCGGCAGCAGCGGCACCAGGTTGAAGAGCCCGAGGAAGAAGTTGATGCTGATGAGCAGGCCGATGAACAACTCCCAGACGCCCTGCTCGACCGCCTCGCCGCCGATCACCGAGGCGCCCCACACGCTGATCGGTGTGTCCGCCGACCGCTCGCCGCCGGTCACCGCGGTCCACAGGGCGCCGATCTTCGTCGGCAACGACACCAGCGCGTCCCACGTTGCCGAGATCATGTCGCCGGTGAACGCGACCGACGCGGGGATGGCGGAGAGCACGTTGTACTTGACCGGCATCGGCGGGCCCGGGTACTTCAACCCGATCATCTGGCGCTGCTGGGTCGTCGTGGTGCCGTTGGGCCCGGGTCCGGTGATGGTGACCGGGGTCGGGGTGACAGTCAGATTCAGCAGCTGGCCGTCGCGGTCCACCCCCAGCGCGACCGGTCCGGTTGCTGCCGCCAGCAGCGGGGTGACCTCGGCGGCCTTGCTCACCGGCTTGCCGTTGACCGAGACGATCTTGTCCCCGGCGCGCAGCCCGGCCGCGGCGGCCGGTCCGGGGCCGGTGCACGGAACGGCGTTCTCGCCCTTCTCATTGAGCTGGGGCGCCACGCAGAACGTCGACGCGACGACGGCGGGCGTGGGCTCCGGGTGCAGATTCGGCAGCCCCCAGCCGACGGCGAGAACGATGATCAGCAGAAAACCGAGGATGAAGTTCTGCAGCGGACCGGCGACGAGGACGACGAGGCGCTTCCACGGCTTCTGCTTGTACATCGCGCGCGACTGTTCGTCGGCGCTCAGGTCCTCGTAGGGCGTCATCCCGGCGATGTCGCAGAACCCGCCGGCGGGGATGGCCTTGAAGCCGTATTCGGTCTCACCGCGCCGGGTCGACCACAGGGTGGGCCCGAAGCCGACGAAATACCGGCGCACCTTCATCCCGGTGGCCTGCGCAGCCCACATGTGGCCGCATTCGTGCCAGGCCACCGACAAGACCAACGCAATCGCGAATCCCGCGACGCCGAGGGCAAAGCTCACTGGTTCAACTCCATTGCTCCCACCACCGCGGCGGCCCGGGTGCGGGCCCACTGATCAGCGGCGAATACCTCGTCCACAGTACCCGGCGGCGACCGCCACTCGTCGGCTGCGGCGAGCACCTCGGCGATGGTCGGGACGATCCGGTCGAACCGCAGCGCACCGTCGAGGAAGGCCTGGGCGGCGACCTCGTTGGCGGCGTTGTAGACCGCGGTCAGGCTGCCGCCGGCAGCGCCGGCCTCCCGTGCGACGCGGATCGCCGGGAACACCTCGTCGTCGACGGGTTCGAAGGTCCAGGCCGAGGCGGTGGAGAAATCGCACGCGGCCGACGAGCCGGGCACGCGGTCGGGCCAACCGAGGGCCAGGGCGATTGGCAGCTTCATCGACGGCGGAGAGGCCTTCGCGATGGTCGCCCCGTCGACGAAGGTGACCATCGAGTGGACGATCGACTGCGGGTGCACGGTCACATCGATCCGGTCGTAGGGCACGTCGAACAGCAGGTGTGCCTCGATCACCTCGAGTGCCTTGTTGACCAGGGTCGCCGAGTTCAGCGTGATCATCGGCCCCATCGACCAGGTCGGGTGCCTGCCCGCCTGTTCCGGAGTGACGTCGCGCAACTGCTCGGCGCTCCAGCCCCGGAACGGGCCGCCCGACGCGGTCAGCACGAGACGGTCGACCTCCGCCGCACTGCCACCGCGCAGGCACTGGGCGATAGCGGAGTGCTCGGAGTCCACCGGGACGATCTGGCCCGGCGCTGCGGCGTCCATGACCAGCGATCCGCCGGCCACCAGCGATTCCTTGTTGGCCAGGGCCAGCCGGGCACCCGAGGCGAGGACCGCCAGACTGGGCGCGAGGCCCCGTGCCCCGACCACAGCGTTGAGAACGATGTCGGCGGGCACGGCGTCCACGAGGTCGACCATTGCGTCGGGACCACTCAGAACCGTGCCGCCGAGGGCTGCAGCGACTTGCCGCGCGGCGGTCTCATCGGCGACGGCGATCGCCGACGGCCCGATCCCGAACGCCTTCGCCTGGGCGATGAGCGTGTCGGGATTGCCGCCGCCGGCGCCGAGCCCGACGACGGTGAAGCGCTCGGGGTGCTCGGCGATCACTTCCAGCGCCTGGGTGCCGATCGACCCGGTCGATCCGAGAATCAGTACGCGTGTGGCCACATCCACATTCTCCCCCATCCATCGCAGCGCACCGAACGCCGGTTATGATGACAGCCAGCAGCCCGTCCCCCGTCGAAGGAGCCGTCCCGTGGCCAGCACCGAGGTTGATCACCCCACCGTTGACACCGGGTGGGTCCGCGAGCCCGTCGCAGCACCGTCGGCACGGTTCGGCTGGCACGGCTTCGGCCGCAAGTCGGCGTCGCTCGCCGGCGTGCTCGTCATCATCGCGCTGCTCGGCATGACGATCGGCAACCACGAGGGCCATGTCGAGGACTTCTTCCTCGTCGGTATCGCCGTCATCGTCGCAGTTCTCCTGTTGAAGAACACGATCTGGCCGGGGCGTAGCGAAGCCGCCTGACCGCTAGCGGTCTTCTGCGGCCAGCTGACCACAAGCGGCCGCGATCTCCTGCCCGCGCGTGTCGCGCACCGTGCAGGAAACACCCTGTTCGCGCACGCGCGCGACGAATTCCCGTTCAACCGCTTTGGGACTGGCGTCCCATTCTGAGCCCGGGGTCGGGTTGAGCGGGATCAGGTTGACGTGGACCAGCGACCCAAGGGCCTCGCGCAGCTTGGCACCGAGCATGTCCGCACGCCACGGCTGGTCGTTGACGTCTCGGATGAGGGCGTATTCGATCGAGACACGTCGACCGGTGGTGTCGGCGTAATAGCGCGCGGCTTCCAAGACCTCGGCCACCGACCAGCGGTTGTTCACCGGGACCAGGGTGTCGCGCAGCTCGTCGTCGGGGGTATGCAGTGACACGGCCAGCGTGACCGACATGCCCTCGTCGGCAAGGCGGCGGATCGCCGGCGCCAGGCCCACCGTCGACACGGTCACCGACCGCGCCGAAATCCCGAGGCCCTGCGGGGCGGGCGAGATGATCTTGCGGACCGCGTCGACGACCCGCTTGTAGTTCGCCAGCGGCTCCCCCATGCCCATGAAGACGACGTTGGAAAGGCGGCCCGGTTCGCCGAACTCACCGTCGCGCAGGGTGCGCGCCGCGGAGCGGACCTGGTCGACGATTTCCGCGGTCGACAGGTTGCGGTCGAGGCCACCCTGCCCCGTCGCGCAGAACGGGCAGGCCATCCCGCAGCCCGCCTGCGACGAGATGCACAGCGTGTTGCGCTCCGGATAGCGCATCAGGACGCTCTCCAACAGAGTGCCGTCGTGCAGCCGCCACAGCGTCTTGCGGGTCGTGTGATCGTCGGTGTCGATGGCGCGCACGGGCGTCATAAGCGACGGGAAGAGCTGCTCGCCGACGTCGGCGCGCACGCCCGCCGGAAGATCGGTCATCTCCGCGACGTCCGCGTTGAACCGGCCGTAGTACTGGTTGGCCAGCTGCTTGGCGCGGAACTTCGGCAGGCCGAGCTTCTCGACGGCGGCCGCAGCCTCTTCCGGTGAGAGATCGGCGAAGTGGGTGGGGGGCTTGCCGCGCTTAGGTGCGTCGAACACCAGGGGCAAGGAAGTCATGGGTGCCATTGTCCCACCACTGGCGTCCCAGTCCCAATCGGCGCCGCAGCGCTAGAGCAGCGCCGAGAGCACCGCCCACACGACGAACGCGCAGGGCAGAAGGGAGTCCAAGCGGTCCATGATGCCGCCGTGGCCGGGCAACAGGGTGCCCATGTCCTTGATCTCCAGGTCGCGCTTGACCTGGGATTCCACCAGGTCGCCGAGCGTGGCGCAGAAGACCAGCCCGACACCCAGGATCAAACCGATCCACCAGTGGCTGTCGAGGAGGAACACCACGCAGCAGATCGCGCCGACGATGCCGAAGGTCAGCGACCCGGCGAACCCCTCCCAGGACTTCTTGGGGCTGATCGCGGGCACCATCGGATGCTTGCCGAAGAGGACTCCGGCGGCGTATCCGCCGACGTCGGAGCACACGACGACGATCATCAGGGTGAACACGCGCTGCGAGCCGTGGTCCTGCAAGACCATGTCGGCGGCGAATGACGCCAACACCGGAATCCACAGCAGCACCAGCACCGACGCCGCGAGGTCGCGCAGGTAGCCGACCGGGGCCGCATTCAGCCCCTGCGGCAGCAGGCGCCACACCATGAGGACCAGGACCGTCGAGGTCAGGGCCACCAGTACGCCGGTGGTGCTCCATTGCCACGACGACACCATGATCGCGGCGGTGCCCACCATCAGCGGAATCACCGGGACGTCGAATCCGCCCTCGCGCAGCCGCTTCACGACCTCCCACGTCGCGATGAGCATCGCGACGCCGACGACGAGGTACCACCACTCCGAGGCGAAGATGAGGACGGCGATACACATTCCGCCGAGTGCGAGGCCCACGCCGATCGCCCCAGGAAGGTTACGCCCGGCCTTCGATTTCGGCGCCTGCGCCGCTGCCGCGGCGGTGTGTGCTGGAGGTTTGCTCATCGTGTGGCCCGCTCAGACTTCGAGCAGTTCGCCTTCCTTGTGCTTCACGAGCTCGTCGACCTGCGCGACGTAGCCGGCGGTCGTCTTGTCGAGTTCCTTCTCGGCGCGCACGACCTCGTCCTCGCCGGCCTCGCCGTCTTTCTGGATGCGCTTGAGCTCGTCGACCGCCTTGCGCCGCACGTTGCGGATGGCGACCTTGGCGTCTTCGCCCTTGGCCTTGGCCTGCTTGACGAGTTCTTTGCGACGGTCCTCGGTGAGCTGCGGAATCGACACGCGGATGAGGTTGCCATCGTTGGTCGGATTGACGCCGAGGTCGGAGTTGCGGATGGCCGTCTCGATGTCGCCGAGCGAGGACTGCTCGTAGGGCTTGATCACCACCAAACGCGCT
>CAZVVS010000190.1:0-9578 GCA_964630585.1 uncultured Gordonia sp. | reverse complement strand
CGATGGTCGCCCACCCGGTGCTGGTGGAGCGCCCGTTCGTCGTCACCGACAAGGGCGCGCGGTTGGCCCGACCGCTCGAGAACATCGACGCAATCCTCTGAGCTGCTGAAATTTCTCCCCTGGTGACCCGCCGAGGGAAGTATTCCCTCGGCGAGGCCTGTGGGAGCTTCCTCAGACGCTGGCCTTCAACTGCGCGAGGCCCTTCTCGAAATCCTTGCCGATCATCTTGTCGAAGATCCCCAACGGTCCGGCGACGCGGCTGAACAACGAGTGCGTCCCAGTCATCGTCCAGGTGACCCGAGTGCCAGAACCCTCCGGTTCGAGCCGGAACGAACTCGTGCTGCTCGACTTGAACGGCTTCTCGAAGGCGACGGCTACATCGACGGCGCTCGGCTCGTCTGCGGCGACGACCTCCATCGATCCCTTGCCGGCCTTCTTGTTGCCCGACCACGCGTACCGGGCACCCACGCCTTGCTCGGCGCCGGAGTAGTCGCGCTGCAAATCCGGGTCGAGCCCTTCCCACGGCGACCACTCCCGCCACCGATGGAGGTCGACGATGCGGGCGTAGACATCGGATGCGGGGGCGTCGACGAGGATGGTGCGGCTGACCTGGTACCCGTCACCCATCACGCGCCCCGCAGTTCGGCCGCCGACTCTGTCTCGTCATCGGGTTCGGTGAGCGATCGGATCGGTTTCACCGCCGACGGGATCACCAACCCGACGATCCCGCGCAGCAAGCCCTTGAACGAGTCCACCATGTCGAAGTAGTCGCGCCACACGACGATGCGTCCGTCGACGACCTCGAAGCGTCCGCACACCCAGAACCGGATCCGCAGCGGGCCGATGCTCAGCAGGTCGATCCGCTCGTTGAGCACGACGCCGCCGTCGGCGGCGGCATTGAGGATCTCGGCATCGAAATGGAGGAACTTGCCGTTGAGCATGTGCATCGCACGCGTGAACCGCTTCCTGCCGCGCACTGTCGGCAGGCCCACGTTCTCGTAGAGGATGTTCTCGTCGACGACGGATAGCGCCTCGTCGATGCGCCCCGTCGCGAGATCGCGCAGGAATCCGGTGGTCAGGGAGACTAGGTCATCGGTCGCCATGACTCCACCTAACCCCGTCAGTGGTCAGCGCGGGCGAATACGCGCCACCCCACTGCCCCGACGACCACCACGACGACGGTGAAGACGAGCGTCCCGGCCGCCGCGCCAAGCTCCGGCCGGTCGCTGCCGGCGGCGTGTGCGATCAGCGCGGCCGGCCCGGCACCCGAGGCCCAGCGCTGTGCGCCGCCAAGCGCAGAGCCCAACACCGACGGGCCCAGCAGTGCGATGAGCAGCGCAGCGGACGTGGTGATCGCCCCACGGAGGACGAAGCCCACGGCTGCGCCCACTGCGGTCACCGCGCCGACGATCAGACCGATGACGGGTACCGCCCACCCCGGCCCGACGGCGAGCCCAGGGGGCGGCGCCGCGAGCCCGACGGCCAGCACCGCAGCGGCGGCCGAGAGCGTCATCGCCACGCCGGCGACAGCCGCGACCGCGGTGAGCTTGGCGGCGTAGAACGACGATCGCCGTGGCACGGCCAACAGGCTCCCGACGATTGCGCCGCGCTCGTACTCCGAAGTCGTCGCGTAGGCCCCCCAGAGCGCGAACACGACGAGCGGGATGATCGCTGCCGACACCGCTAGTCGGACGGCACTCATCGACTCCGCGGCGTCGGAGCGGTCGGCCACGACCAGCGCGGCCAACGGTGTGGCGGCAATACCGATCGCCAACCCGACGACCAGCGACGGGGTGGCAGCGACCTTCCGCACTTCGACGGCCCATGCGCGCCCGAACGTGCCCAGCGTGCCCGGGCTTGTTTCGAGGGCGCCCGGTACGCTCACCATTCGCCCACCAGCCCCAGGTAGCGCTCTTCGAGGACATGGGCGTCGGCGGTCCACGGCCCGGCCGGCTCGTCGACCACGACCTCCCCGTCGACGAGGACGACCACCCGGTCGGCCAGTGCCGCCACCTCCGACAGCAGATGGGTGGACAGCAGCACGGTCCGTCCGCTCGCGGCGTAGCGCTGCAGCACCTCGCGCAGCCAACGGATCGCGCCCGCATCGAGCCCGTTGTGCGGTTCGTCCAGCACTAGGACCTCGGGCTCCCCGATGAGTGCCGCGGCCAGGGCCAGCCGCTGGCGCATGCCCAACGACAACTGCCCGATGGGCACGTCGCCGTGCTCGGCGAGGCCGACTAGCCGCAGTGCCCGCCGGATCGAGCCGGAGCCCAGCCCGCTTGCCGTCGCCACCAGTCGCAGTTGCGCCTCGACCGTGCGGGCCGGGGCATACGCGTCGACGTCGAGGACCGCGCCCAGCACCCTTGCCGGTGACCGATGGTCCTTCAGCGGCACCCCGCCGACACCCACGTGGCCCGACGTGAGCAACTCGAGCCCGACGATCGCGCGCAGCACCGTCGTCTTCCCGGCACCGTTGGGGCCGAGCAGTGCGGTGATCTCGCCAGGCGCCGCGGTGAACGAGACACCGCGCAGTACCGGCACGCCACCCTTGTGCTTGACGGCGGATTCGACGGTCAGCGCGGTTCCGACCGCACCGTCGGCCACCGCGCCGCCAACCGTCCTAGTGGACACGCGCGGCCTTGCCGTCGGGCGTGAACCGGATGCGCTCACCGGGGTGGGCCAGCGACGCGACGGTCGGCTGTCCCTTGGCGTTGCGGATGATCTGCGCCTGCCAGGCCACGAAGCACACCGCCTGCGGGGTCGACGCCCATCGCTGCAGGATCGGGGTCAGTTGCCTCGCAAGGTCGCCCTCGGCAGCCAACAGTTGCTGCCGGAACGGGCCGTAGAAAGGCAGGATCGCTTCGAGGACGACGGCGAGGACGGCCTGCACCTTCTCGATGATCGGATTGATCCACGGCAGGTTGGCGGTGATGATCGGTTCGATCTCGGCCAGCATCGGACCGGCGATCGACAGCACCGGCTGGTACACCGAGCCGAGCGCGAAGGCCTCGGACATGAACGGACCGGCCATCGGAGCCAGGTTGATCATCGACGAGAGCCCGCCCTGCTGCTCCGGGCGCGGCGCCGGCCACGTCGGGCAGGTCGTGGTCGGTCGCCAGTTCTGACCGTCGGGACCGGCCACCACCGGTGCGCCCGGCAGCCCGGGCGCACCCGGAGCACCAGGGGCTCCCGGTGCGCCGCCCGGAGCCGTCCCCAGTGCCACTCCCGGATCCATCGTCCCGGGAGCAGCGCCCCCCGGTGCCGGGGCTGCCAACTGCGGCGCCGGTAGGCCTGTACCGGGTGCCGGCGCTACCCCCGCGGACCCAGGCGGCAGCGCCAAGGGCGGCACCGTCACCGGTCCGCGCTTCTCCGACGGGCGGTTGGTCGCCTTGTCCACCGCGGCCGCCACCACGTAGTAGTCCGGGTCGGGCGCACCCGACGCCTGCAGCGCCGACACGGCCGCGGTCAGGATCACGACCGCCGCGACTGCGCGGGTGAGGATCACGCCGCGGTCGGCACGCGCGCTCATCGCTGACCACCCGGCGAATCGAGGGCGGCCGACGGCTGCGCCGCCGACGGCTCGAAGACTCCCTCGAGGTGCCAGATGCCGGTGAAACCGTTGAACGGCCCACCCGCGATGTGGCTGGTCCAGGTCAGGACGAACCGATTGTCTCCGTCCAGGGTGCCGGTGGCGGGGTCGCCTTTGACCACGGCGTTGCGCGGCACGTCGAACCACTTGTTGGAAACCCAGTCCCAGGCGCGCCCCGTAGCGGCTCCACCCGGCGCCGTCGCGCCGGTGCTGCTCACCGGTTTCGGCGCACCTTGGTTGAACTCCTGCCCGTTCCAGGACGCCGCCCACGACGACAGGTCTGCGGTGAGCTTGCCGTCGCGCAACGTCACCTTGGGCGGCGGCAGCTGGGTGCGCGTCTGCGGATCGGTCTGGTTGGTGGAGATGCCGAACTTCACGGCGAAGAACTTCGTCGGCGTGATGATGGCGTCAGCGAACGAGTCGCCGTCGGAGCTGAACGACGGGCTCGGCTCCGACTGGTAGGCCCCACTCCGCAATCCACCGGAGCTGCCCGGCTCCAGCAGGGTCGCACGGCCCTCGTCGGCGGTCGAGTTGCGGTTCTCCATGAACGGCCCCTTCTCGACGGTGCCGCCCGGCTGAAGCATCCGGAACCAGGTTCCGGTGAGCTTGCCGTCGTGCTCGGCACCGGCGGTGAACCGGAACAACCCGACGAGCTCGCCGTCGCCGACGCCGCTGCCCGACGAGCAGCCTGCGATCCCGGTGGCGACCAGCGCCGACGCCGCGACGACGGTCGCGGCCCGAATCAATGCCTTCATGAGTTCTCTCCTTGCGTCGCACCCTTGCCCGTGCGCAGTCCAGCAGCCGCCAGCACGATGCCCGCGACTCCCGCCCCGATACACACGGCCGGCAGCACCTGCCACCCCGTCGTGCCCGGGATCGGCGAGAGGCGGCCCAGCGAGACCAGTGCCCGATAGTTGGCGATGTTGTCGTTGATCTGCCCGACGAGATCGGCCAGATCCCGCGAGGCCTGCGGCCACCCGGTCTTGAGTTGAGCGAGTTCGGTAGCCTCCGGCGGCTCGACACGAACCCCCGGATACCCGGTGTCGATCTCCCCGACCGCCCCGACGACGGCGACGAAATCGGTTTGCAGCGTCCGCACCTGGGCCTCGTTCATGATCGGGGCGAAACGGTCCACCAGCGCCTGGGCGGGCCCGGCCGTGGCCAGCACACCCGACGACGCCGCGAACGCAACCAGCCCCGCGCCTGCGACGGCGGCGGCAACGGCGCCGATCCGCGCTCCACGGGCATCGGACCGCAGCACCGCCACCCCGCCGCCGGCAAACGCGATGCCCGCGATCACCAGGATCAGCGGCAGACGGTCGAACCCGCTGACGGCGGCGAGGCGGTCGAAGTCGGCAGTCCCGGCCCGCACCGAATCGATCAGCCCGGTGCCGCGTTCGTCGATGCCCGGGGCGGCCGCGACATAGGCCGCGACGCCGGGGTAGCGGTCGGCGGGCACGCCGTACTGATCGCCGACCCGCCCGACCGTGACCGCCGCGTCCCGCAGTAGGGCCAGGTCGGCCTCGTATCGGGCCAGGCTGTCATCGGTGAGCAGCGGCGTGAACCGGTCGAGCAGTTGTTGGCCGGAGGCGACCTTGCCGAACAACCCCAACGCGAACGGGGCGACGATGAGCACGGCCCCCAGGCCGATCAGAGCGACCGCGGGCCAGCGAAGCCGGGCCGGGACGGCCGCGCGCGGTACCGCGGGCGCGTCGGGGAGATCGAGTTGCGCAGCGATCACCGGAGCCGTAGCGGCGCCGACGCGGGAGGTGACCTCGGCGCCGGTGCCGGTGATCACGTCAGTCATCGAACACGTCGGTACTGCGCACGACGGCGGGCCTGCGGCGGCGACCGAACAACCGATCCGCGTTGGTCAGCAACGCAGAGGCGAGCGCGACGACGGCCAGCAGGATCGCTATTCCCCCGGTGGACTGCCAGAAGCCGCGGTTGGTCTGGGCGACCGTGATGGCGTTGTTCACCACGGGCGGCGCAGCCGTCACGGTGACGGGCGCCCCCGGAGCAGCCGGAGCGCCGGGCACGGCTGGGGCACCCGGTGCAGCCGGGGCGCCGGGAGCAGCAGGTGCGCCCGGGCGCGCCGGGGCGGCGCCGGTCCCCGTCGCGGTGGTCCGCCCGGTCAGCCGCCACAGCCCGGTGAAGTTGTTGAACGGACCGTCGACGATCTGGCTGGTCCACTCGATGGCGTAGTCGCCGGTCTGCGGGTTGTACTTGCCGCGCACCGGCGACGTCTTGCCCGGCATCCCACCGCCCGGCTTGGGGGCGCCCTGGTTGAAGACCTGCTTGTTCCACGTCACACCAAAGGCGCTGAGGTCGCCGGTGATGTCGCCGTTGTCGTTGTAGAGCACCGGCAGAGCCGCTGGCCGCCTGGTCTGCGGGTCGACCGGGTTGGTCGCCGTGGCGAACCCGACGCCGTAGAACTTCACCGGCTGGGTGACGCTGCCCGACAGCGCATTGCCGCCGGCGTCGAACGCGGCGGCCGGCTGCGGCTGGAACCCGCCGCTGCGCAGCCCGCCGGCCGAGCCGGGCGCCAAGGGGGTGATCGTCTTGTCCGAGCACGACGAGTCGCCGTTGGCCAGGAACGGCCCCGCCGTGGTTCCGGCGGGCAGGATCATCCGGAAATAGGATCCGGTGACCGTGCCACCGGCACACGAACCCGGTGTGATCGAGAACAGCCCGTCAAGTCGCGTCGGCGCGGCGTGGGCCGCCGACACCCAGGCCGGGCCGGCCGCCAGTGCCCCGACCGCGACGACCGTCGCCGCAGCACGAACCGTGAATGCCATGTGAATCGACTCCTTGCTCCCCCGCCGGCGGGCATCTCGCCACCACCGGTCCGGGGGCAAGTGTGCTGATCAGGCGTTCGGGCGGACAAGGTTAGATTCGCCAAGACGCTAACCCGACCGCTAAGCTGTAGCGGTTGTCACGGCGAGGGTGGCGCGGCGCGAGCCGCACAACACCGTTATCGGCGCGACTGAGACAGTCTTCCTGCGCCGTCCGCGCAGATGCTCCTCGGTGCGCCCGTCGTGTCGCACAGGTCCACCCCGTGGTCCACACGAATCCGCACTCGGAACGAGGAGAAACCCCATGGCAGCACCGTCTGCGCCCAAGCTGACCGCCACCTTGCGCGAGGAGAAGGGCAAGGGCGCCGCGCGCCGCACCCGCCGCGCCGGCAACGTCCCCGCCGTCATCTACGGCCACGGCGAGGCACCCCGCCACCTGACCGTCTCGGCGCGCGATTTCGCCGCGATCCTGCGCCACAACGGCACCAACGCCGTCATCGACCTCGACATCGAGGGCAAGAGCCAGCTCGCACTGACCAAGCAGGTCGACGTCCACCCGATCAAGAGCTACATCGAGCACGCCGACTTCCTCATCGTCCGCCGCGGCGAGAAGGTCACTGTCGACGTGGTCGTCGTCGTCGAGGGCGAGGCCCAGGGCGGCACCCTCGTCACCCAGGACTCCAACACCCTGCAGGTCGAGGCCGACGCGCTCTCGATCCCCGATCAGTTCGCGGTCTCCGTCGAGGGTGCCGAGGCCGGCACCTCGATCTACGCCTCCGACATCGAGCTCCCCGCGGGCGTCACCATGCTGACCGCGCCGGAGACGCTCGTCGTCGCGGTGAACGAGGCCAAGGCCGCCGCTGAGCCGGAGGCCGCCGAGGCCGACGCCGAGGCAGAGGGCGGCGAGGACGCTTCCGCCGATTCCGAGGGTGGCGAGGCCGAGGACGCCGGCGAGTAGATCGCCGGGGATCTGGCGTGAAACTCGTCGTCGGGCTGGGAAACCCGGGCCCCCGCTACGAGAAGACCCGCCACAACATCGGAGCGATGGTCGTCGACCACCTCGCCGCTGCCAACGCGGCGAGGTGGTCGACGCACAAGCGCTCCGGTGCCGAGACCGCCACGATTAGCCTGGGGGGCGAGCAGGTCCTGCTCGCCAAGCCACGCGTCTACATGAACGAGTGCGGCCGCAACCTGGGTCCATTGGCGAACTTCTACTCGATCGACGCGGCCGACGTGATCGCCCTGCACGACGAGTTGGACATCGAGTTCGGGCAGGTGCGCCTCAAGCACGGGGGCGGCGAGGGCGGCCACAACGGCCTGCGGTCGCTGTCGGCGGCACTGGGCACGCGCGACTACTCGCGGGTGCGATTGGGTATCGGACGGCCACCGGGCCGCCAGGACCCCGCCGAGTTCGTCCTCAAACCCTTTCCAGCCCGTGACCGCGACGCTGTCGGGCTCCTCGTCGGCAACGGGGCCGACGCCACGGAGCTGTTGTTGAGTCAAGGCCTAGAGGCAGCACAGAACACCGTGCATGCCTGGTAAACCCCCCGCCGTAAACTGAGAACACTGTAAGGCCGATCGGACTGCGACGGCCGCGACAAGGAGTGCAACGTGGCAAACCTGGCTGTCAATGCTGGCCGCAAGAACGTCGCCATGCTCGGGATCGGCGCCGCCCGTCCCAAGCGGCTCGTCAGCAATGCCGAGGTGTGCGAGGTCCTCGACTCGACCGATGAGTGGATCTTCGAACGCAGCGGGATTCGCAACCGCCGCTTGATCTCCGGCGACGAGAGCGCCCGTTCGCTGGCGGCCACAGCGGGGGCGCGCGCCATCGCCAACTCCGACGTCGACAAAGAGAAAATCGGCGCACTCATCCTCGCGACCGGCAGCTGGAAGACCGTCGTCCCCCACGGCGCTCCGACCATCGCCCACGACATCGGGCTCAACGGTATTGCCGCGTTCGACCTGGCCGCCGGTTGCGGCGGCTTCGGCTACGCCCTGGGAGTGGCCGCCGACATGGTGCGCGCCGGAACCGTCGAGCACGTCCTGGTGATCGGCGTCGAGACGATGTCGGTCGTGACGAATCCGACCGACCGCAACACCGCCTTCATCTTCGGCGACGGTGCCGGCGCAGTCATCGTCGGCCCGAGCGAGGAGAACGGCATCTCCCCCACCGTGTGGGGATCCGACGGCGAGAACGCCGACGCCATCTCCCAGAACATCGACATCCCTGCGTACATGGACCTCGCACAGGACTACCAGGGCAAGGACCCACAGGCCGACCCGCTCGGACGGATGTACGTGACCATGGCGGGCCCCCGGGTCTTTCGCTGGGCGGCGATCACCCTGCCCAAGGCGCTCCAGTCGACGATGGAACTCGCCGGCGTCGACACCAGCGATATCGAGGTGTTCATCCCACACCAGGCCAATGCGCGCATCAGTGAGTTGATGAAGAAGAACCTCGGTTTCCCCGACGATCTCCCGATGGCCGGCGACATCGAGAACACCGGCAACACGTCGGCCGCGTCGATCCCCCTCGCGATGGAGGAGATGCTGGCCACGGGCAAGGCCAAGGGCGGCCAGACCGCACTGCTACTGGGGTTCGGCGCCGGGCTGAGCTACGCGGGCTCGGTCGTCACCCTTCCCCCGACGCCGCGGATCACCAGCTACGACGACCTGGACTGAAGGCCGAAGAGCCGGACGCGAGTCCGCGCGCGTACTTCCGAGTAACCAACGGCGGTGTATACCGTGGGGTAGCAACGTCGCTAACCACGGAAGGCCCACGAGATGGTCGACATCGCCGAAGTCACCGGCACACGCAACATCGGAATCCTCGGCCTCGGCGCATACCGGCCGGACCGGGTCGTCACCAACGAGGAGATCTGCGAGAACATCGACTCCTCCGACGAGTGGATCTTCACGCGCACCGGCATCAAGTCCCGCCGATTCGCGCGCCGCGATGAATCGGCGATGGAGATGGCCATCGCGGCGGGTCGCAAGGCTATCGCCAACGCTCTGCTGTCGGGTTCGGACATCGACGCCGTCATTGTCGCCACCAACACCCACCTGCTACTCACCCCGGCAGCGGCCACGGCCGTCGCGACTGCCCTGGGCGCCAACGGCGTTCCCGCGTTCGACGTGACCGTCGGCTGTGCGGGCTTCGGGTACGGCATGGCATTGGCCTCCGACATGGTCCG
>CAZVVS010000189.1:0-9589 GCA_964630585.1 uncultured Gordonia sp. | reverse complement strand
TCTGGTCGGGGTTGCGTTCGCACTGCCGAGCGGTGGTCGCCAGCCATCCGGGCTCGAATCGGTTGCTCAACGGGTTGACCGTTCCCAGCACCTCGGACTGGTCGATCCAGTCGGGCCGAACCGCGACGCGTTGGAAGCGGCCGTTGTGGGCATCGGCACCGAGCGCTGCGGCGAAGAGGCGAGCGATTGTGCTCTTCCCGGAGCCGGTCAGCCCGGCGAGGATCACGAACGGCTTCGTCTTGGCCGCGACGTAGAGCCGTCGCACGTCGTCGGGGTCAAAGTGCACCTGTTGGGTGCAGTAGTTGATGACGTGCTGGACGAGCGTGTCCTCGCCCTCCGCCGCGGTCCATCGGTGGACCCGTTGGTTGTTGATGTCCTCGACGAGGGCGCCCAGCAAGTCGAGGGCGGCCATGGTCTCACCAGCCGCGAGAAGCTGCTCCGCCTGTGCGAGACGGAGCTCGAGCAGGGGAAGCGTGTCGGCCGGGATGAGGTCCCGCTCGACGTCGAGCAGGTCATGGGCCTCCTTCACCCGTCGGTCACCTTCGAGAACTCGCTGCTGCTTGATCGAGTCGAGACGCTCCTGGCTGCGTTGCAACAGTGCGGCGTCTGGGGCCTTGTCGTCGTGCTCGTCAAGCTGTGCGAGGTGACCGTCGAGCTCCGCGAGAAGGCTCGCTGGTGCCCGCAACGCCCGAAGGGCACCGAAGACGTCGCTCAATTCCTCGACGGTCTCGCTTCGCCGCGATGCTTTGAGGTCGGCATCGAGCGTCTGTCGCAGTCGTTCGGCTGTCTCGAGGTCTCCGGCCTTGGTGGCCTCGTGGGCCGCGGTGAGGCGCTCAGTCCAGTCCTCGGGCAGCGGGCCGTCCGCGGCGCGTGCGTCGAGTTGTTGGAGCGACGCGGTGATCGCTTCGGACCGGCGCGAGGTCTTGCGGTCGGCTTCGATTGATTCGAGGATGCCGTCCGCGGAGTCGAGGTCGTGATCTAGGTACATCAACTCGACCTCGTCGGCGTCGATGTTCGCGTTTCGGAGTGCGTCGATCTGCGCTTGGATGCGTTGACGCCGTTCAACCACTGCGGTCAGGCCGGGCACCTTCGCCCCGGTGGCCGCGAGCCAGCTGTCGCACAGTGAGGCCAGCCATGACAACTCGACGGGTGTGCGACCGTGGCATGCATCGTCGATGGCTGAGGCGGTGGAGGTCGCGTCGCCGTCGGGCAACTCGGCATCGGCGAGCAGCGGTGCCAGTAGGAGTTGTGCGATCGGCCCGAGCGCTGCGACCTCCTGAGGCAGCGCTTCGAGAGTCGTCGGAAGGTCCCGAGGTATCCACGGCTCGACCTGTTCCTGAATGGTGACTACCTCGTTGACGCGGTCGACGCATTGCCGGGCCCGCTTGATCATCTCGTCCCATCGCCGGGAGTTCTCATCAATCCCCGCGGCGCTCATGCGCGACTTGTAGTCGCGTAGGTCCAGCTCGAAGACGGACGCCTTCCGTGAGGAACGCAACGCGTCGATCGTCGTGGACAGCTCCTCTTGGAGCCAGGCCCATGCCTCCCGTTCGCCCGGAAGCTTGGACTTGCCGTAGCTGTCCAGCACCAGCGCTTCGTCGAGGTCTGGTACGAGACGGCGGAGGTGCTGTGCTTGCTTGACCCATTGCGCTGGAGGCAGCCGGAGGCCCGAGTGAGCGAGCGCCGTCACCGAATCCATCGCACTTCGCAGCGGCGGCTGGATGCTGTCGGGCAGGTGGAAGGCGAGTCCAAGCGGGGGCGCCCCGCCCGTAGCGGTAGCGAACCACCAGTCCAACAAGACCGACGCCAAGGACTCGCGTGACATGCGGGCGATCGTGTTCGTCGCGGCGGCCAGCGCTTCCGCATCGTCGGGAGCGGCCACCACGACTGGGGCCAGGAGATCGAAGACGCCGAGGCCCTCAGCATCTGAAACTGGGCCGTCGCCCTTGATGATCGCGAAGAAGTCCATCACTTACCCCTTTGTGGGCCCCGGTTCGCGGAGCGCAATTGCTGGTCGACCTCAGTCAGCCGAAACAACCATGCTCGACACTCGTCGGCTGACGGGGATCTCTGATGAATTACACGGAGCGTGTGACAGTGACACTCAGCCGCCTGCCCCAGGCAGGCTGAGTGAGGTGCGATTGGGAATCTGCGCGGTTTCGAATGGCACCCTCGCCTGACCCACAGCACCGGACTGTTGACCCGGTCTTCACTCAACCGAGCTCAGCGGCGCGTTGCCCACAGCCGCGGGTAGTGCCTGTTCACCTCGTCGAGCAGTTGGTCGCTGGTGAACCGTGGTCGTTCGATCGGAGTCCACTCGGCGTCGACGACCGCTTGCGGATCAACGAGCCGTACCCGGGCGAACTTGTCAGCGACATCACCGTCGGAGGTCCGGCGCGTGTAGTGGAGGATGCCGCAGTTGGGGATGTCACTCGATTCGTCTTCGCGATGGTCCAACCACTGCTGCACGGTCAGCTTCTCGAGCCGGTACCGGAACGCCCACATCACGTCCTCATGGGTGACGCACACGACTCGCAGTCCCGTCATCTCCCTGGCGAGGGTAGCGAGCACCTCCCTGACACGCAGGTCCAGGTCCGGAGTGCTCTCACCCCCCTCCGGCCGCCACAGGAACCGGTCCCTCATCTTCTGCTCGCTCGACAGCGGAAAGCGTTCTGCGGTGTCCTCGCGGTCACGACCCGCCCACAGCCCGAAGTCCCGCTCACGCAACAGCGACTCCAACTGCCAGCGCGCACCGTCGAGGTCGAGCAGTCCAGCGGTCTCCCTCGTACGGACGAACGGCGAGCAGTAGAACCGGTCGAAGGCCTCGACACCCTCCCGGGTCTGCCAGTCGCGTATCCAGCGTCCCGCGGCGCGGGCCTGCTGTTCGCCGAGCTCGGTGAGCCGGTAGTCCGACGCGTTCCGGCGACGGAACTCGTCAGTCATCAGCGACATGTCGCCGGTCTTGGCGGCGTCGAGCGCACGGTTACCCTCACTGTGGCCATGCCGGACCAAGATCAGATCCAACGGCATCGCCGCCCCGTCGGACTGATTCTCCTCGGTTCCCTCCACGCTCACACCCTCGCTCGCCGCCCCTCTCCGGCAGCATGCTACAACCGTTCATTGCCGCCTCGTTGGGGTCGGAGGCGCTATCGATCAGGCGGTGCCGCAGCCGAACGCGGGGCGCCGCCCCCACCCCCGTTCGTGGCGCCCATAGGGTCATCGGAGCGGGCGATTCAGAACCCGATGTCGAGTGCTGACCCAGTCGCGTCGGGTCTCACCATGGGCCGATTCGATAGCCGAAGGGACGCCTTCGTCGTCGAGCGACAGAAGAAGGAGCGGTCTTCATCCCCCGCGATCCGTGCATACCCACCGACTACACCGAGGTGTCGGTCGGCTGCGACGAGACGAACCAGCTCACCGTGAACGAAGCCGAGGAACGACTGGGGTCCTCGTCGACGATCTCGCCGGCTCAGAATCGGTTCGGATCACTTCCCCCTCAGATCCGACGCGCCGTGAAACTCACCAACCAGCCATGGAGTACCAGGGGGCGAGCAACTCGAACCCGTCGGAATTGAAGTGGTGGATCACTTCGCGGACCCGGCGTTCGGAGGTGAACCGAACGCGATCTCCGCGATCGCTGTCAAGGGCCCGTTTGCGGTCTGGGCGGTTCTCCAACTCACGGCGCCGCTGTTCCCTACAGCGGCGCCAACCGAACGATCAGCTCAGCGAACTCCTCCGTTGTCGTCCCGCACAGCTCACGAGACGGCGACAGCTTCGACCACACGACCGTCGATGCCATCGTTCGACCATACGAAACCCGCGATCAGATCGCGAGCACCCAATCCGCCGCAGGTCTTCAGTATCGGGCTCGATGGATCTCCTACCAGGCGCAATTGGGGAGGTCCCGTGGTGATGGGTTGGAGCGATTGAGCGCGGCAGCATGATGCGGTCCCGCGACTTGCCCGCGTCGGTCCCCATGCCGAGCGCTCGCCTTCTCATGAATCCGCGACCGAACGGCTGCCACCTCCCGTGCGGTCCGGCATGAACCCGCTCGTCGCGAAGCTTCGCGAGCTCCTGGCGGGCCACGGGCCCCAGTCCCCCGACCATCTCCGCCGGTTGCTCCGCCGTGCCGGACAGAACGTCGCCGAAGACCTTATCGAACGCGAGATGCGGGCCAACCATGAACACTTCCGACCGACGGGCACCGGGGCATGGGATCTTGCCGAGAACGTCGCCGCGCCCGAACTTCCAGACCACGCGACGGCAGGCCAGCGAGTTGACCCGCTCATCACAGACGGACTCGATCGATCCTTCGTGGTGGTCGACCTCGAAACCACCGGGCTCGACGCCGAATCTGACGAGATCGTGCAGATCGCCGCGGTCCGATACCGCGAGGGCGAACCGGTCGCGGGCCTGAACCACTACACCCGCACCTCCAAGGTCACCGTGCCCACGAGCCTGCGGGTCCGTTTGGGTTGGGAACGACTCAGGGACGACGAACGCGTGGAACTCGCCTACGCGCTTGGCCACCTCCGAGACTTCGTCGGCAACGACGTTGTGGTCGCGTGGAACGCCTCATTCGAGAAGCAGATGCTCGCAGCCGCAGGAATCGACCTACCACGCCTCGTCGACGGGCTCGCTCTCGCGATGCTCGAACTGCCAGTCGGACCCCACCGACTGAGCGTCGTAGCACAGCGTCTCGACTTGTTGGTGGGCCCGTGGCCCACCGCAGTTCCGATCGAGGGCGGTCAGCCCGCCAGTTTCGAGGCCCACGACGCGTTCTACGACAGCTACGTGACCGGGCTCGTGCATTCGGTGATCGCCTCGAGAATCGGGGCTGGAGCGTCAGACGGGATCGCCCAACTGCTTCCCGAGATGGGTCGGTTCTCACGCGAGGGCCGGCCACCGCGTGCTGCCACGCCACAGAGGTCCGGCCGTCCCCACGGGGACTCCGCAGCGAACCTGGCGGCTGTGATAGCCGGGCAGGGACGGGAAGTGCGCAGCGCCCAGAAGGCGGTGGCCCGGTTGTGCGAACGTGGCCTGCGGGGCGCACCGACGTTGATCGAGGCGCCGACCGGGACCGGCAAGACGCTTGCCTACATCGCCGCAGCGTTGGCCTTGGTTCGGTCAGGAGAACGAGTCGCTCTGGTCACCGCGTTCAAGAACCTGCAGGACCAGCTTCTCGACGAGCTTGACGCAACCCTGGCCACTCTTGACGTCGCCGTCGACGTCGCAGTCCTCAAAGGCGGTGACAACTACTTGTGCACCCGTCGGGTGAAGCAGATGCAGGCCCGGTTCGCTGAGGACGACTTGGACCTTCGATACCTCTGTGCCGTTCTGCTCCGGCTGACAGAAGGGCCCGGAGTCGCGACGCGAGAGGACATCTCATGGTGGCTCCTCGAGAGGTTCCCCCGGGCGCGCAGCCTTCTCGACGAGGTCGCAGTCAGTTGCACGCATCGCGAATGTGGCCGAGCCCTGGCAATCGAGGCCGCAAATCGTGCGCAGATCCTCGTTCTGAACCAGGTCCAGTGGCTTGCTCCACCGGACTCGCTTACCCCGATCTCGACGGTGGTGGTCGACGAAGCACACGACCTAGAGAACATGGCGACGCTGGCCTTCACCGACACGATCGGAACCGACGAGATCCGGGTACTGGCGAACCGCTTGGATCCCGCTGGTCGTCGCGGGCTCCTCGACGCCACCTCCCGCTACGGACCATCGGTGAAGGCTGCTCGCCATCTTGCGCGCCGGGCCCGCCAGAGCGCTCTTGATGCGCGCCGTCCGCTGGCCCGATTCGCCGCCGCAGTATCACCCGAAGTCCGACCCGAAGACGGCGGCAAGGTCCGCCTCCGACGTGCGCCCAAGTTGCTGCACCCAGCCGCGTGGACTGCGGCCGAAGACAGCCTGCGGGACCTTCGGGAGGCGTTGCGTGCGCTGGCAGCCGAGGTGGGCGAACTCGCCGGCGACGACCGCATCAAGGACCCGTTGATCATTGAAGACCTCTACGACGTCACGAACCGGGTTCAAGCCCACGAAGAACTGCTGTGGCGGCTCGAAGGCGTCCGCGACATCGGCGCGGTGCACTACCTCGAAGTCGACGGCGACGATGGGGCTGACTGGCGGCTCGCCAAAGCACCAATCAATGTCGCCGCGCTCCTCGAGCCGATCTGGAATGAATTGGCGGGATTCGCGCTGCTGTCGGCAACCCTTCAGACCGGACGGGACGACTTCACCTACACCGTCGATCGGCTCGGCCTTCGAGATCAGCTGGCCGGCGGGTGCTGTGCCCTCACCTCAGATTTTCCCTACGACACAAACCTCGTGTTTGGTATCGCACGCTGGTTCGACCCGATCCCCACCCCTCGGTTCATGGAGGAGTTCCAGGCTGAGACCGCCCGTGAAGTCGAACTACTCGCTCGGTTCGGGGAAGGCCGGCTGCTCGCCCTTTTCACTGCTCGACGACGGCTCGACTTCGCAGCCGACACAGTGGCCAAAGGGCTAGCGACATCCGGTATTCCTGTCCTCCAGCAGGGTCACGGCGCGCGAGCAGCCCTCCTTGAGGAGTTCCGGGATCGGAACGAGGCCATCCTCCTCGGAACCAGGTCGTTCTGGCAAGGCGTCGACGTGCCCGGTCCCTCGCTGTCGTTCCTTCTCCTCGAGAAGCTCCCCTACCCCCACCTCAGGGATCCGATCGTCGAGGCCAGGCTCGAACTCGTGCGTCGTACGAGCGGGAACGAGTTCGACGATTATCTCCTCCCCCAGATGATCGTCACCTTGAAACAAGGCTACGGCCGCCTGATCCGAAACCGACAGGACCGTGGCGCAGTCATCCTGTTGGATCGGCGGCTCCATACGAAGGCGTACCAGCGGAGGGTCTTCGAGTCGCTCCCAGGTTTCGCCCCTCGCGACATCGAAGCCGAGCGCTCGCGACGCGCATTCTACGAGCGGATCGACGCCCTCCTGCCAGGACTGATCTCCGACGTCGGACGGGCTCTTCTCGACAAGCTGCCTGACTCGCCCGCCGGAGCATTCGCCCTCCCGGCAATTTCCACAGGCGGAGACCGGACCAGCCGGCGGCCCGATGTTCTCGCCGCGATGGCTCTGATCTTCGGCGAGAACTTCGCGGACTTCCGCTCACAGGAACAGGAGGAGTTGTTCTGGCGAATCCTCGATGGAGATGACGTGCTCGGTCTGCTTCCGACCGGAGCTGGTAAGTCGCTTCCGTTCCAACTCGCGGCGCTGGTCACGACCGGTCTAACCATCGTGATCTCGCCGCTGGTGGCACTCATGCGCGACCAAGTCGAATCCCTCCTCGCGAGAGGTGTTCGCGCAGTCGGTGCGCTCATTGGCGCCATGTCCGCCGATGAACGCGACGAGGTCTTGCGGCAAGCCGGGACCGATTCGATCCGTCTCCTATACGTCGCTCCCGAACGGCTCCGTGACCCGGTGTTCATCGACCACCTCGCGAACCTGCCCGTGAACCGGCTCGTCGTCGACGAAGCCCACTGCGTATCCTTGTGGGGCCCGAGCTTCCGACCGGACTTCCTTGCGATCCGCGCCGCGTTCGACTCCGCCGGCTACCACCACATACCCGTCGCCGCGCTCACCGCAACAGCCACCCCCGAGATCGAGCTCGACATTCGTCGGTCGTTGCGCATCGAACACGCTGTCAAAGTCGCCATGCCCTTCGCCCGACCCGAACTCCGGTTCGCGGTGATCGACGAGGTACGTGGCCGGGCCGGAGACCGAATCCGCAATGAGAAGGAACGCTCCCGTCTGCTGATCCGGATGCTGACCGCGGCAGAGCACGCAGGCCACGCATCGATCGTCTACGTGCCGACCATCCGCCAGGCGGACCAGATCGCGAACCAGCTCCGCCAGGTCGGTCTTCTCGCCCGCTCGTACCACGGCCAACTCGACGCCTGGAGCCGACAAGACGTCGAGGAGCTCTTCCGCGACGGCGAGATCGACACTGTCGTCGCCACGAAAGCGTTCGGCATGGGCATCGACCGGTCCGACGTGCGTCTCATCGTCCACATCGGTCACCCCGCCGACCTGGAGAGCTACTATCAGGAAGCAGGCCGCGCTGGCCGCGACGGTGACGACGCACTCTGCATCCTCCTCGGTCTGCGCCGCGACCGGCGGACCCAGGACTGGTTCATCGACCAGGTCGCCAACCTCGACGACCACCTTCGAGCCGCCCACGAGCGACTGCGTGAACTCGGCGCCGGCGAGCACGTCGTCGACCTCGCCGAATTCGGCGCGTCGATCGGGATAGATGATGAGACACAGGTACGGGTCGTCCTGCACTACCTCGAGGCCGCCGACTGCGTGCGACGCAGCACTGACCAAACAACCAGAGCCAGGATCCTGGCAGTGACTGAACTCCGGGATTCCGCGCTGAAGGAAGCGCTACGTGCGGCCGGCGCGCATCAGCTTGTGTCCACGGAAATTGAGTTGGCCGAAATCGCCGAGCAGCTCGCTGTGAGCCCGGTCGAGGTCGAACGACGACTCCTCGAGGCGAGCCGATCCGGCGAAATCGTCTTCCGTCCGATCCAACGTGGCGCTCGTCTCATCATCGAGAACACGCTCGGTCAAGTGCCCGACACCGCACCGGTGGTTGCGGTGATGCGACGGAAACTCGACCAGATGGTTCAGTACTCAGACACGAACCAGTGCCGCCAAGCCCTCCTAAGGAGCTACCTCGGGGAAACCTCACCACAGCCCTGCGGGCGTTGCGACGTATGCGACCGCGACGGCTATCCACGCCCCTGGATGACAGTCACTCGCGACACGCTCCCCGATGCGGACCGCCTCTTCGACGAGCCCCTCACCGTGCTCGCTGCTGTGGACTGGAACGCATCCGAGGCCGCCGCCGGCCGCAACCCGTACGGCCGCACGGCACTCGCTCAGCTGCTCGCTGCCGACCGGTTCGGACTCGGGAGATACGCAGACGGGACTGAACGAACCCGGCGAATCCGACGTGCGGAGGCTTCCCCGTACTGGGGGGCCCTCGCCCTCGTCACCAACCCGTCCGCGCGGATTGGAGCAGCTATGGACTCCCTGCTCGAACGAGGCGAGCTCGACACCGGAACACACGAGCCCACCGGGATAGGCGCGTCCACTTCGACCTACGAGTACCTGGTACTGACCGAGACTGGACGGGCTCGCATGGAGCGAGGAGAGCTGACGGAGTGAGCAACGAGATCAAACTCGAAATCCGGGTCGATACGACCGGGTTCCTGGCCAACAACCTGCGTGGCTACGAGCCAACCTCAATTCTGCGCGAACAGCTCCAGAATGCCGACGACGCATGCCACGTGCAGGAGCTTCACGGCGCCACGCTCACCTTGCAGTTCCTCGACGATCGACTCCGCGTCACGAATCCGTCCGTGTTCCACACCGAGGACTGGAACAGGATCATGACCCCGAACAGCCGCGGAAAGTTCGGAGACGAGGAACAGACCGGCGAGTTCGGCATCGGCTTCTGGGGCTGTCTGCACCTGACCGACCTGCCGGTGATCATCTCGGGTGATCGTCGCGTCGAGATGGACATCTCCGGCCCGCGAGAGACCCGGCAGAAGACGTT
>CAZVVS010000188.1:4453-9589 GCA_964630585.1 uncultured Gordonia sp. | reverse complement strand
CACAACGACGTCCACTTCTCGCTCGCCGACAAGCAGGCCGCCCGCAAAGGAACCAGCTCATGAGCGACACGGTGTTGGACCGGCTAGTGGTGGCGCTGGACGGTGCCCTGGACTTCAACCCTGATGTTGGGGTTGGGCCCATCGCGATCCTGTGGCCTGACGAGGGCCGGCAGTGGGAGACCGCCATTGGGGAACTGCAGCAGCGGCGCTGCGTTGTGCGATACGGCACCTTCGATGCAATCCACCATCAGGGACCGGCTTACTGGTTGCGGTGCGTGATCTCCTCGACCTTAGAACTCGAGGGGCTGCCCGATGGTGTCCCGATCATCTACCTGCCCGGCATCTCCCGGGACACGATGCGGGCGTTGGACACTGTCGCACCGGACCTCGCGCCACTCGGCGCTCTCCAGCATCGCTGCCAGTGGTTCAGCCATCCGAACGGGAAGGACTGGACCGTTCGGTCATTGCTGTCCAACAAGGAACGTGGCCTGAGACTCAACGTCGCAGGCGATCCGGCGACGGGGGAGGCGCTGGTCGCCAGTCTCGGACCCCTGCTCGAACATCCGATCGCCCGACTCGAGGCGAGGCACATCGACGCCGGTTTCCTCAACGGGCTGCTCAATCCCGACCCAGTCCGCTCGCTCCTCAACTGGCTCGATAACCCAAACGGGATGCGCAGTGGTCTGAACGACGGGGCGTGGGCGGCGTTCGTTCAGCAGTGCAAACACGACTTCGGCTTTGACCCCGCAGTCGAGGGGGAGATCCACGGTGCGCGGCGGCTCGGCGAAGCGGAAGGCCCGTGGGCCGCGGTCTGGCGCAGGTTCCGTGAGAACCCGAGTGAGTATCCCGGCATCCCTGACCGTCTTCGGCAGGCACAGCCGCCGGAGCTGCTTCCGAAGAACCCGGGAGCGTGGCCGGCGCTCTCTGCCGATGCGGAGGAACAACTTCGCAACGTTCTCACGGGTCTTGCAGATCGTCCGCCCCAAGAGGCCCGCGACGCGATCCTGAAGATGGAGGAGACGCACAAGGTCCGCCGCGGGTACGTGTGGGCGGACCTCGGGTGGACCCCGCTTGCGCTCGGGCTGGAACACCTGGCCGAGGCAGCGCGGGTCACCTCGGCGGGTTCCCCGGACTCCTCAGTCGCCGCGATCATTGACTGGTACGCGTCAACCGGGTGGCGTGCCGACCGTGCGGTGATCTCGGCACTGAACGAGGCCGACAGGAAGGTCGACCTGGCCGCCGTCGAGGCAGCGATCATCGCGATCTACCGCCCCTGGCTCGACACAGCAGCCAAAGCGCTCCAGGCGGCCGTCGGGCCGATGGCAAACGCGGGCACTTACGCCGCCTCGCCTGCCCCGAAGCCAGCCGCAGGCGAGGTCGTCGTGTTCATCGATGGGCTGCGACTCGACGTTGCTCACCTCTTGGCCGATCGACTCGCGGGCGCCGGGCTCGACGCCGAACTGGCGACCGGTTTGGCCGCGTTGCCGACAGTCACCCAGACATCGAAACCGGCTCTCGTCCCGATCGACCAGACGCTGCTTGCGGCGGGCACCGGGCTCGACGCACGCCGGGCACCGGACGGCCCTAGCGCGAGTATCCAGGTGCTGCGTGGCCTGATGTCCCACGCGAACGTGCAGGTGCTCGTTGGCGACGAGGTCGGAGATCCATCCGGTGTTGCGTGGACCGAGGTGGGAGAGCTCGACCACCGTGGCCACGGAAGTGGACTTGGTTTCGCCCACGAAATCGAAGGCGAGGTGGAACGCATCGCCCTTCGGATCGAGGAGCTCGTCGATGCCGAGTGGACCACAGTCACCGTTGTCACCGACCACGGGTGGCTCCTCGTCCCTGGCGGCCTTCCGAAGAACGAAGACCTTCCGGTCGCCGTCACGGAGACCAAGAAGGGCCGATGCGCTCGCATCAAGGACGGCGCCGCTCTGTCCGTGCCGACTGTCCCGTGGCACTGGGACAGCGACGTTCGCATCGCGGTCGCGCCGGGGATCTCCTGCTTCGAGGCCAACCAAACATACGAGCACGGAGGCGTGAGCCCCCAAGAGTGTGTGGTGCCGCGCCTCTCGGTGACTCGAGGAACGAGCGCGGCAGCCGGGGCAGCGATCACAAACATGAAGTGGCGGGGACTCACGTTGCTGGTCGAGTTCACTGACCTCCCCGACGGTGCCACCATCGACCTCCGTTCCGCAGCTGGCGATCTCAACTCGAGCATCGCTGATCGTGCCCGACTCACCGGTGGTCAAGGTAAGGAACTCCTGCTGGTGGGCGACGACGACCTCGAAGGACAGCGTGCGCACCTCGTCGTCATCGGAGCCGACGGCTCCCTCCTGCTCCAACGCGAGACGACCGTGGGACAGAACCGATGACCGACCTCGACGCTCTCGACACGCTGGCCGCCCAGGTCTTCGACGGCTACCTCGTCAAGAAGGATCTGGCCCAGCAGTTCCGCGGTCAGTACCCAGTACCCACCTACGTCGGTGAGTTCATGCTGGGCCGCTACTGCGCCACCACCGATCCCGACGAGATCGCCGCCGGATTGGAGATGGTGCAGCAGTCAATGCAGGACCGCACCGTGCGGGCGGGGGAGGAGGAACTGTTCAAGCACCGCGCCCGGGACAAGGGGCGGGTCAAGATCATCGATCTCCTGCGGGCCCGGCTCGATTCGAAGAGCGATGCCTACAAGGCCGAGCTGCCGAGCCTTCAACTCAACGACATTCACATCTCGGCCGAGCTCGTCGACGAGCACCAACGGATGCTTACCGGCGGCTTCTACGCCGAAGTCACCCTCGAGTACATCGCCGCCCTCGCTGGCGAGCAGGGCGGCCAGCCGTTCCGTGTCGAGGCGATTCGGCCCATCCAGATGTCCACCCGCGACGCTCTGACCACGTTCACCGACGGGCGCTCGCAGTTCACCCTCGACCAGTGGCGGGAACTCCTGTTGCGCAGTGTTGGGTTCGAGCCCAGCCGCTTGAACCGTCGACAGCAGGACATCCTGATCGCCCGAATGGTCCCCTTCGTCGTGCGCAACTACAACGCCGTCGAGCTCGGCCCCCGCGGCACCGGCAAGTCGCACCTGTTCCAACAGGTGTCCCCCTACGCCCACCTGGTGTCCGGCGGCAAAGCGACGATCGCCAACATGTTCGTGAACATGAACACCGGTCGGCGCGGCCTGGTCGCCCAATACGACGTCATCTGCTTCGACGAGGTCTCCGGCGTCTCCTTCGACCAGAAGGAAGGCGTCAACATCCTCAAGGGCTATATGGAGTCCGGAGAGTTCAGCCGAGGCCGTGAATCGATCCGGGCCGAGGGCGGCATCGTGATGGTCGGCAACTTCGACGTCGACGTAGAGACGCAGCTGCGCGTCGGCCACCTGCTCTTTCCGCTCCCGAAAGAGATGCGCGACGACACGGCGTTCATGGACCGCATCCACGCCTTCCTCCCGGGCTGGGACGTCCCCAAGCTCGACCCCTCCTACTTCACCGAGCACTTCGGGTTCGTCAGCGACTACCTCGCCGAAGTCTGGACACAACTCCGACGCACTACCCGCCTCGAGGCCGTGCAGGGCCGGCTCGACTGGGGTAACAAGCTCAGCGGCCGCGACCGCAAGGCAGCCAACAACACGGTCGACGGACTCCTCCGGCTCCTCTACCCGGACCCGTTGATGGACGTCCCCGACGACTTCCTGCAGTGGGCCGCAACATTGGCCTTGGAGATGCGGCGTCGAGTGAAGGAAGCACAGGCGTTCATCGGCGCCGCCGAGTTCGGCAAGGTCGACCTCTCCTACAGCATCGGCGACGGACCCGACACCGTCGTCTACTGCGACGAGTCGGTGAAGCACCGCATGCGGATGGAGAACGAACCGGAGGCGCGGCCGGCTGACAGTCAAACGGCTGATGGGGAGGTCCTCCCGGCCCCTGCTCCAGCGGATCTCTCGTCGAAGGCGCATGCGCGCGACTACGCAGTTGGGGACAAGATCAACGGGCGCTTCCAAGTCGAGGAGGTGCTCGGCCACGGTGGATTCTCGAAGGTGTACCGCGTACGCGACATCAGCGGCATGGAGAGCGAGGACCGAGCACTCAAGCTGTTTGACAACGCTGCCGGCTACGACGCCGTGGTCCGAGAGATCAACGCGCTTCGGAAAGTTGACCACCCAAACGTTGTGAAGGTCATCTGGGGCGACCGGACGGATCAGGGTGAGTGGTACCTGATCATGGAGTACATCGAGGGCGAGCTCCTCGCCGACTACGCGACGGGAGAGAAGCAGCTGCGGGACCGTGAGGCGATCGACGTCGCACTCGACGTTCTCAGCGCGCTCACCGCTATACACCCCGACAGCGTGCGCCTTGACGTGCTCGATCAGAAGAAGCGGGACGGCGAGATCACCCCCGAGGAGTACGACGAGTTGATGGCGCTCAGCGAGAACGCCCTGGTTCACCGCGACATCAAGCCCCAGAACATCATGCTGACCCGTTCTGGAGCGAAGCTCCTCGACTTCAACATTGCGTCGCGGGTCGGTGACCCGGTTCGGACGGTGTCTGGCACCCCGCCCTACCAGCCCCCGGACGCGGATCTGACCCGCTGGGATGTTTCCACCGATCTCTTTGCCGTAGGGGTGACCCTGTACGAGCTTCTGTGCGACGGGAAGCATCCTTACGAGCAGGCCCGGCCGACGCTCGATGTCGAACCTCGAGACCCGCGGCAGTTCCGAAAGGACCTCAGCGATTCGCTCGCGGCCTTCTTGATGCGCGCGTGCGCATCTGACCGGAGCACCCGGTTCCAGACCGCGGCTGAGATGAAGGTGGCACTCGAATCTGCTCGAGCGTCGCTGTGAGCCGGATGGGCGGCGGGCCGCTCGTGGTCGTCGACCTTTCGAACCTTTGCCGCGACCATCGAATCATCGCTCCGGGCGCCAAGGCTGACGACACTGCGCTCGACCGCTTCACAGAAGCGCTCGATGCCAGCGACATCCAGGTTGGCCGCCTCCATTGCGTCGCCGACCGAAGCCTCCCACCGCTCCTCGGGCCCGCAGGCAAGCGTCGCCTGCGCGACCTAGAGCAGGCCGGATCGCTCGAGTACAGCGCTATCGCCGACGAACGACTCCTCGAACTCGCCTTCGGGACGGACGCC
>CAZVVS010000188.1:0-4353 GCA_964630585.1 uncultured Gordonia sp. | reverse complement strand
GTCGGCATCGAGTCGCGGATCGGGTCCGACGCCACTTCTGCGATCAGTCGACAGCACGCAGCGTTCAGCCGCGCCGACGGTCACGTTGCGGTGGAAGATCTCGGCTCCCGAAACGGCACCGTTCTCCGCTGGATCGACGGGAGCCATCCGGACGAGCCTCTGCATGCCGGTATTCCGAAGGTGATTGGCCGAAGGAACGCTGTCGCACTGCCCTCGGGCATCACCATCGAGGTGTCCGGCCGAACCGTCCCGCTCGACGGTGAGCGCGCACCGGAGACGGGGACACCTGAAGCCGACGACCGAGCGACACGAATCTTGGCGACCCGACGATGACCACCGTTCGCATCTTCGCCGCTACTCACGCTGGATCCGTCCGCCGTGGGAACGAGGACGCTTACGGCGCCTCCAGCCTCATCGCATCTCGGGTCGACGGCGAAGTCGTGTCAGCTGCCATGTCCAACGAGCCGTGCCTCGTGGTGATCGCCGACGGCCTCGGCGGACATCCGTGCGGCGAGGTGGCGAGCCAGCTTGCCGTCGATCATCTGCTCGAAGCCAAGCCAACCGACGCGCCTTCGCTCGTCGCAGCAGCGCACACAGCGAATCAGTCGATCGTCGCAGCGATGAGCCACGGCGACGGGTCGATCGGGATGGGAACAACTGTCGCCGCAGTCCTGGTCCACTTGGCGGGCGTGACGGTAGTCAACGTTGGCGACAGTGCCGTGTTCGAACTCATTGACGACCGGCTGGTCCAGCTGAGCATCGACGACGTTCCGGCGGGTCGTGCCGGTCTCCCGGGGGTCCCGTCATCGATCGTTACGCAGACTCTGGGGGGAGGGCGGGAGCTTGTCGAAGTGGAGCCCCACGTCTACAAGGACGATCTGGTGTCACCTCGCCGGCTGCTGCTCTGCACCGACGGCCTCACCAACTTCGTGCCACGCGAGCAGATCGCCGACGGTCTTTGCCGACATGACGGCGAAGATTGCATCAGGGTGCTGATCGCTCTAGCGCTCGCGGCGGGTGGGCCCGACAACGTGACCTGTGCCGTGGTGGACATCGGGTGATTGCTATCGCCCGGTTAGCCGCCCGAGAGACTCGACTGGAATGGCCCACCCGACAGGTCGGGCGGGCATCGAGGGAGCGTTCGTGTATCTAAGCAACGTCATCATTCGGGGCTTTCGCGCATCAGCTGAAAGCGACCTCCATTGCAGCTTTCCTGGCAGATTCGCGGTTCTGCTTGGCCCGAACAACGGCGGCAAGACCACGATCGCGGATGCGCTCTATCTCGCGCATCAGCATCGCTTTCCACAGCTGCCGCGAGCTTCAGCGGCCGTCCTTGGCGACTCACCGCGGGAGATCGAAGTTGAATTCGCCTTCGGCGCACCTGCCGATGCTGGGCCACTTGAGGCGTCGCTGAACGCCCAGGCCTTGGGGCCGCCCCGATGGACCCGCACGCTCGAGCGCTCCCTCGGCCACGTGCGAGCCGCCCGGATCGATAACGCCAGCGAGGGCTCGGACCGCACCCGACTCATCTACCTTCCGGCCACCCGAAACCCGGTCGATGAACTGGCTCGGCGTGAGGCCGAGATTTTGGTGGAGCTTCTGCGCTCAGAACAGCAGCGGCAACTTGGCCACAGGAACCTTGCGAGCCTACGAGCCCTCGCCGAATCGTTGCTCACTCACCTCGTTCACCACGACCTCGTCGAATCAGTCGAGTCGAGAGTCTCTCGCTTGCTCACCTCCCTGACCAGCGGGGTCGCCGCTCACCACGCCTTCGTTGGCGCCCAGGTGGTTGACGACGCGTTCCTCTCGCGTGTGCTGGAGTTCCTCATGGGACTCCTCGATGATCGTTCGACAGCTCAGCGGTTGGAGGTGACCGGGCTTGGCTACGTAAACCTTCTCCATCTGGCGGTGACGCTGGCCGCAATACCTGGTGATCTCGACGCGATCACCGGCGCCGTGAGTCCGACTGCGAACGGTGTCGATGGCTTCGATGAGCCTGGCAGCACTGGGGACGCGCCTGCTCCGGAGGAGATTCCTGATCTCACGATCGGCGAGGCCGAAGAGGAGGCCGCCGTGACCGAGGACTCGTTCTTCCCGGACGATGGGTTTCATGTGACGATCGTTGTCGAGGAGCCGGAGGCTCACCTCCATCCACAGCTCCAACATGGTGTCCTGCGGTTTCTGAAGCGGGTGACGGCTCATCGCCCGGAGCTCCAGATGATCGTCACCACGCACTCGGGCGAAATGATTGGCGCCTGCGAACCGGAGGACCTGGTCATTGTGCGGAGGGTGACCGCAACGGATCGAGCCGCGCGGTCAATCAAGAACCATCCGTTGCAGGGAGCCAAGCGCCGCGACGCTCTCCGAAAGATGGCGCTTCATCTCGATGCCTCGCGAAGCGCGGCGCTATTTGCTGACGCTGTCGTTCTCGTGGAGGGTGTGACTGACGCCGTACTCCTTCGAGTGTTCGCCCGGGCGTGGGCTGGGCAGGATCCAGCCAGGAATGCCGCAGTCGAAGCTCTGAGCATCATTCCGATGGGAGCGATGCCGGGCGAGTGGATAGCTGCGGTTCTTGTGACGCCAGGCTACGAGTTGTGCTCGCGGGTGGGGATTCTTGGAGACACAGATGACCGAACACCCGCGGCCGCTCCGCATCCTCCTGCGTGGGTCGATGGTTTCGATGAGCGAAGCCTTCGGTACTTCTCCAGCCACCCGACGCTGGAACCGACGCTGGTGCCGGGCAACGAGGTGGCCGTTGCCGCAGCATTGACGGAGATAAACGAGCCCCTGGACAACGTCACCCCAGCATCGGTCGACGACCTGTTCCGCCTTGATGGTCCCAGGAAGAAGAAGGGCTGGTTCGCCTACGAGCTTGCTGCCCGACTGTCGGATTCTCTCGATGGCGAGGAACCCGTCGCAGTGCCATTGCAGATTGCCGAGCTGTTGACGTTCGCTCTGCTCTCTGATGATCCCGATCCCGATCCCGATCCCGATCCCGATCCCGATCCCGATCCCGATCCCGGAGATGACATTGGCACGCCTACCACTGACTGAGGAGCAAAAGGACGCAGCCACCTCGACCGCTCAGCGTCTCTTCATCGAAGCGTCGCCAGGCTCCGGAAAGACAACTGTCGCTGCCGAGCGCTTCGGGGTCCTACGGTTCTCTCCGCGTCAGCGGTCGACGCCGGTCGTAGCCCTGAGCTTCACGAGATCCGCGACGGCGGAGCTGAGAACCCGCGTAGGTCGGCGCTGGGGCGCGGCGGCTACCGCCTGGCCGAACAGAATCGAGACAATCGATCGGTTCCTCCTTCGGCTCTTGGAGCACCTACTCCGCGTTGGCGATCTGACGTGGCCGGGTGGCCACCGGGAGCTTCAGATCGTCGACGACTGGCATGGGCACTCCGGGTTTCGGCCGATTCAGCCAGGTGGATGGTGCAGGAGCATCGATGTCTGTGACGACGGAACGGTGCGCACATTGGGTGTCCGGGCGACGGAACGACGATGGGGTTTCAGCACCGTTGGCGGGATCAGCCCACTGCTGGCGCTGGGCCTCGCTACGCCGAGAGAAGTCCGGGAGGCTCTCACCGCGGCATTCAAGATTCCTGCGATCCAGGCCCGAACAATCGAGTACCTCCAGGCCTCGGTGGGCCACCTCCTTGTGGATGAGGTCTTCGACGCGAACGAACTCGACATCCGCATCCTGCGCGCTACCTGTCGTTCCGACGTATCGATGACCCTGATCGGCGACCCGTGGCAAGCTCTCTACGGGTGGCGCGGAGCGACGCCCGACCTCATCGCTCCGCTCGCGGCCGCTGAGAACTTCGAGTCGAAGCACCTGACCCAATCATTCCGGTTCACATCAGCGCAGACCACGCAGATGGCCTCGGATCTCCGCGCTCGACTGCCTGTGCAGGTGCCGATCTCATCGACGTTTGATGTCGCCCTCGCCCGAAAGTGGGCGCACCTCTGGAGCATGGGTGATGAGGTTCTTCCCTTGTCCTTCGGCCGGCCTCAGAATCGGACGTCTGCCGCGCTCGTGCTCCTGTTGAACCTGGTGACGACAGCCGAGCTCGGGATGCCGGCCCTCTTCCTTCGTGAGGCATTGCTGATCCTCGGCATCGATGCCGACGACGTCGCTGGGGTCGCACCCGCGGCGCTGGGGCCAATCATTGAACAGCTCATGAGCGGCCTCTCAGCCCCGGAGGCTCTCGATCGGCTTCGGGACGCAGTCGTTGCTGTCGGCGCATCCCAGCGGCCGCCGGCGGGTACAGCCGACAAAGAGGCGAACTATCACTCCATGCTCCAGGCACTCGCACGCCGCCTTGGCCACACCGATCTTGTGCCAGGCATGAC
>CAZVVS010000187.1:0-9604 GCA_964630585.1 uncultured Gordonia sp. | reverse complement strand
ACTCCTCACGGTGTGGATCGTGTCGTCGGCGGTCCCGATGGCGGGCCTGCTCGCCATCAACTTTGGCCGCCACATCGGACTGATCCCGACCCCGATCAGCAAGGTCGACTGGGTGACCGTCGTCATCGCGATGATCGGCTTGGCCGCGGGCACGCGGGTCGTCCTCCTCGTCGGCGGTGTGCTCGCCGATCCTCTCGACGAACTGGCCAGGGCGATGGACAAGGTTAGCCGCGGCGATATAGATGCGGCCGTCGCCGTCTACGACACCTCTGAGGTGGGTGTGCTGCAGCACGGGTTCAACCAGATGGTCGGTGGCCTGCAGGAGCGTCAGCGGGTCCGCGATCTGTTCGCGCGCCACGTCGGCACCACCGTCGCCGAACACGCGTTGGCCGGCGACGACGAGATGTCCGGCGCGACGACCCCGTCGGTCGGTGTGCTGTTCGTCGACATCGCCGGTTCGACGATGATGGGCGAGCACCTCGACCCGGAGGTCGTCGCGAGCCTGCTCAACCGGTTCTTCACCATCGTCGCCGACGTCGTCGACGAGCACGAGGGCTTCATCAACAAGTTCGAGGGCGACGCCGCGCTGGCCGTGTTCGGTGCACCCGTCGCACTCGACAACGCTGCCGCCGCGGCGTTGCAGGCGTCGCGCGAATTGGCCAGTCGGCTGCGCGAGGAACTGCCGATCAAGTGGGGGATCGGGGTGTCGCACGGGACGGTCTTCGCCGGGGACATCGGTGCCCAGCACCGCTACGAGTACACCGTGATCGGCGATCCGGTCAACGAGTGCGCCCGGCTGTCCGAAGTCGCCAAAGACGCCAAGGTGCCCGTCGTGGCCAGCGGCGAAGCGGTGGACGCGGCGGCTGACGAGGCCCGTAACTGGGCCTTCCGTGGCTCGTTGCACTTGCGCGGCCGCCTCGGTGACAGCGAGTTGTACATCCCGCTCTCCGTTGCCGAGGAACTAGACGCGGCGCGGGCAGCGCCGGCCACTGTCTCCGACCTGGTCCGCGGTTTGGCCCGGATTCCGTTGGAGCGGGTGACGCGCCGGAGGGGCTGAGTCAGCCCGGCCCGTCGGCCTCGGTAGTCGCGGCGTCGGCGGCGAAGCTCTCTTCAACGCGGGTGAATCCCGCGGTGACGACGGCGAGCTCCTCGGGGGTGAAGCTGGCGAAGAAGTGGGTGCGCAGCAGGTCGATGTGAGTGCTGCGCAGGTGTTCGATGAGGTTCGTGCCGGCGTCGGTGATCCGTGCGCTCACCGCCCGTTGGTTCTTCGAGCCGCCCTCGCGGGTCGCCAGGCCGAGCTCCTCGAGCTGGGTCACGTGGTAGGTCAGGGTGCTGCGCGAGAGCACCACAGCGTCGGCGAGTTCGAACATGCGCAAGCCGTCGGGCGACGCCGAGAGGTTCGTCAAGATCTCGTATTGGGCCCGCGTCAGGCCACTGTGCGCGGCAAGATTGCGATCAGCGGCGCGCCGTAATAGGCCGTACCCCTTGGCCACCGCAGCGAGGGCTGCGGTCTCCGTGTCCGATAAGTCTGGTCTGCCGTGATCTGGCATAGGCCCAGAGTAATTAGGTTTGATATCGAACTCAAGTAGGCGTAGGTTTGAGTTTGATATCGAACTAAGGAAGGTGACTCTCCCATGGCTGAACGTTCGGCTGGGCCCACCGCTGGCGTCGTTGCGCAAGAGTCGGAGGGTCATTCGTCGGTCCTCTGGCTGTTCGTCGGCCTCATGGTGACGATGCTGATGGCGTCGATGAACCAGACCTCCCTATCGACTGCCCTCCCGACGATCGTCGGTGACCTCGGCGGCGTCGAGCAGATGAGCTGGGTCATCACCGGCTACATCCTCGCCTCGACGATCATGATGCCCGTCTACGGGCGCATCTCTGACCAGTTGGGCCGTAAGCCGGTCCTGCTCACGGCGATCGTCCTCTTCATGGTGGGATCGGTCTTGGGCGGGCTCGCCGGCAACATCTGGTGGCTGGTGTTCGCACGCGTCGTGCAGGGCATCGGCGGCGGCGGCCTCATCATCCTCGCGCAGGCCGCGATCGCCGACGTGGTGCCCGCGCGTGAGCGTGGAAAATACATGGGGATCATGGGTGCCGTCTTCGCCGTGTCGTCGGTGGGCGGCCCGTTGCTCGGCGGCTGGATCACCGAGGGTCCCGGCTGGCGATGGGTGTTCTGGATCAACCTGCCGCTCGGTGTGCTGTCGATACTGGCCACCATGGCGTTCCTGCACCTGCCGAAGCGGCCTAAGTCCGACGCCAAGACCGACTACCTGGGCATGACGATCCTGGCCGCCGCGACGACTGCCGTCGTGCTCGTGTGTACCTGGGGTGGACACACCTACGGCTGGGGGTCGCCGCAGATCATCGGGCTCATCGTCGCGGCCGTGCTGCTCGCCGGAGCATTCGTCCTGTGCGAGCGCCGCGCCGAGCAGCCGGTGATCCCGCTGGCGCTGTTCGCCGACCGCAACTTCACAGTGACCACCGGTGCCGCCCTGCTCATCGGCGTCGCGATGTTCGGCGCGGTCGGCTACTTCCCGACGTACCTGCAGATGGTCACGGGCGTGAACGCCACCGAGGCCGGCCTGCTCATGGCCCCGATGATGGGCGCCCTGCTCATCGCCTCGACCATCTCCGGTGCGATCGTGTCGCGGACAGGGCGCTACAAGGCCTTCCCGCTGGCCGGTGCACTGATCATGGGCGTTGGCCTATGGCTGATGGCTTCGCTGACCATCACCAGCGCGACTTGGTGGATGTGCACCGTGCTCGCCATCTTCGGTGTCGGTATCGGCTTCTCGATGCAGATCCTGACGCTGATCGTGCAGAACTCCTTCCCCAATGCCATCGTCGGCACCGCGACCGCGGCGACCAACTACTTCCGACAGGTCGGCGCTTCGGTCGGCTCGGCGATCGTCGGTTCAATGTTCATCGCGCGCCTGCACGATTTGCTCGCACAGCGGCTGCCCCATCTCGGCAAGGGCGGTAGCGGCGGTGCCGGAAACTCGCTGACGCCGGAGAAGGTGTCGAATCTTCCCGACGCGATCCGCATCCCGGTGATCGAGTCCTACAACGAGGCGCTGCTGCCGATCTTCATGTACATGGTCCCGCTCGCCATCGTCACGTTCCTCCTGCTGCTCTTCGTCAAGGAGAAGCCGCTCGCGACCGTGGTGGAGGACGAGATCCTTGCCGAATCACTCGCCGAGGGTCAGCTGATCGAGATGGTCGACGAGGAGGGCTGACGGAAGTCGGCCGGCCGGTAGCTCACTTACGCAGCTTGCCGTACTCGATGGCGCGGTCGAGCACCGCGCCGCTGGCCTTGGCGACCGAGCCGGCGTCGAACGGCGGTTGCGGGTCGTACTCGATCATCAGCTGGGCGGCCATCGCCGCCGTGTCGTCGACGAGCAGGTCCACCAGCCGCAGCGCCATGTCGATTCCCGACGAGACTCCGGCAGCGGTGATGATCCGCTGGGGCAGGTGCTCGACGACCCGGTCCGGCACTGGCACGGCACCGAGACTGCCCAGCAGGTCCATCGCCGACCAGTGCGTCGTCGCGGTCAGCCCGTCCAGCAAACCGGCGGCCGCCAGTAGCAGCGCCCCGGTGCACACCGATGTCGTGAGCGTGGTGGACCGATGTGCTTTGCGCACCCACTCCAGCACCCGCTCATCGTCGACGAGGGTCCGCGTGCCGATGCCGCCGGGGAACACGAGGATGTCGGGCTCGGGGACCTCCTCGAACTGCGCGTCGGCGATGATGCCGAGCATCCCGTTCTCGCTGCGGACCTCCCCGCGCTGGTGCCCGACGAAGACGATGTCGAAGCTCGGGATGCGCTGCAGCACCTCGTAGGGACCCACCGCATCGAGCGCGGTGAACTTTGGGAACGTGGCGATCGCGACCTGCATGGGCCCATTCTCTCGCTCAGCGCCGACGCTGGTGACCACTATGTGGTCACCAGGGTCGGCCTTGTTCAGAACCGTGGCTGACTAGTGTGAGGGATGAACCAAAGGAGAAACGCGATGAGTATCGACCTGGGAGACCAATCCGGACGGACCGCGATCATCACCGGCGCCAACAGTGGCCTGGGCAAGGAGACGGCGATTGCGCTGGCAGCTGCGGGTGCCGACATCGTGCTGGCCTGCCGCAACCTCGACAAGGCGAACGTCGTCGCGCAGGAGATCGGGCCCAAGGCGCGTGTCGAACAACTCGACCTGGCGAGCCTGGAATCGGTGCGAGACTTTGCTGCCCGCGTCGACGGCGCCGATCTGCTGATCAACAACGCCGGGATCATGGGGGTGCCGCTCAATCGCACGGCCAACGGCTTCGAGATGCAGTTCGGCACCAACCACCTCGGGCATTTCGCGCTGACGCTTCTGCTGGTGGACAAGATTTCCGACCGCATCGTGACCCTGTCGTCGTACATGCACCAGTTCGGCAAGCTTGACTTCGACGACCTCAATTGGGAGCGCCGTCGCTACCGGCGTTGGCGCGCCTATTCCGACTCCAAGCTCGCCAACCTACTGTTCGGCAAGGCGCTGGCCCGTCGCCTGGCCGCGGCCGGGTCACCGGTGACGTCGCTCATCGCCCACCCGGGCTACGCGGAGACCGAGCTGCAGGGCAAGACCGAGACATACCAGGACAAGGTCATGGCGCTGGGCACCTACCTCATCTCCCAGTCCGCGGCCGACGGTGCGATGCCCACGCTGTACGCGGCGACCAGCCCGCAGGCGGTCAACGGCGGCTTCTACGGGCCGACGAAGAGGTTCGGCATGGTCGGACCGCCGGGACCGTCGTCGTACAAGAAGATCGCCGACGACGAGAAGGTGCAGCAGCGCCTGTGGGATGTTTCTGAGGCGCTGACCGGCGTGACGTCGCCGCTGTGACCAGCGGATGGTGCCCTGTCTAGCGGATGGTGAACCGCACGGCGTTCGACGCCCCGGAGATCGCGTCGGTGACGCGCGCGACGTACTCACCGGGCACGTTGAGCTTCCACGCGTACTTCGACGTGCACTGCTTGGTGGAGAACGCGCCCGGAGGCCTCGGGCCCTGCGTGATTCGAACCGACATCTGGCATTCGGGGCCGTTGATCTGGTCGCCGGCATCGATGACCGCGTTCCACTTCACGCCGACCTTGGACCCCACCGGGTAGGAGCCGTTGCTCCGGCCCGACGACGGCGAGTACACCCAGGTGTTGATCGACTTCACGCCGTTGGTCGCACCCGGCTTGCCGAGCTTGCCGTAGTGCTGCGGGCCCTTCTTCGACGAGCCGAGGCTGCCGCCGAAGTCGAAGCTGCCGAAGTCGAAGGGGCCGACCATGCTGTCAGCGTGGACGGGCGCTGCGCCGACGGCGAGTGCGGCGGCAACGACAGCGGGCAGTGCGAGGGAGCACGCACGAGCGGTGGGGCGCATTTCGGTCAACCTTCGATTCTCGTCAACAAAGCGGTTTGGTAACGAAATGCTAACAGCCGTTTCTGTGAGGTCGCTGGTTGACTCCGTAGGAAGCCCGGTCAGCTCCCGACGATGTCGTCGGCGTCGACGATCCGGTACGCGTAGCCCTGCTCGGCCAGGAACCGCTGTCGATGGGCGGCATAGTCGGCGTCGAGGGTGTCGCGCGCGACCACGGAGTAAAAGTGCGCCTGGCCACCGTCGCTCTTGGGGCGCAGCAACCGGCCGAGGCGCTGGGCCTCTTCCTGCCGCGACCCGAACGTCCCGGAGACCTGCACGGCCACCGACGCCTCCGGCAGGTCGATGGAGAAGTTCGCGACCTTCGAAACGACGAGGCGGCCGATCTCGCCCCGGCGGAACGCGTCGAACAAGGCCTCGCGGTCCTTCGTCTTCGTCGATCCCTGGATGATCGGCGCGTCGAGCGCCTTGCCGAGTTCCTCGAGCTGGTCGAGGTAGGCACCGATGATCAGCGTCGGCGAGTCCGGGTGGTGCTCCAGGATGGATTTCACGACGCCGACCTTGGTGTGGGCTGTCGAGCAAAGCTTGTACTTCTCGTCGTTCTCGGCCACGGCGTAGGAGAGGCGCTCCTCGTCGGTCAGGGTCACGCGCACCTCGACGCACTCGGCTGGTGCGATCCAGCCCTGCGCCTCGATGTCTTTCCACGGCGAGTCGAACCGCTTGGGCCCGATCAGACTGAACACATCGCCCTCACGACCGTCCTCACGGACCAGCGTCGCGGTAAGGCCCAGTCGGCGGCGCGATTGCAGGTCGGCGGTCATCCGGAACACCGGCGCGGGCAGCAGGTGCACCTCGTCGTAGATGATCAGCCCCCAGTCGCGCGAGTCGAACAGGTCGAGGTTGCGGTATTCGCCCTTCGATTTGCGGGTCATCACCTGATAGGTGGCGATGGTGACGGGTCGGATCTCCTTGCGCTCGCCGGAGTACTCGCCGATCTCCTCCTCGGTGAGCGAGGTGCGCGCGATCAGCTCCCGCTTCCACTGCCGGCCCGCGACGGTGTTGGTGACCAGGATGAGCGTCGTGGCCCCGGCCTTGGCCATCGCAGCGGCACCGACCATCGTCTTACCCGCGCCGCAGGGCAGTACGACGACACCCGACCCGCCCGCCCAGAACGACTCGGCGGCCAATTCCTGATAGTCGCGCAACTCCCAGTCGGTCTGGTCGAGTTCGATCGGGTGTGCCTCCCCGTCGACGTAGCCCGCGAGGTCCTCGGCGGGCCAGCCCACCTTGAGCAGGATCTGCTTGAGCCGCCCACGCTCGGACGGATGCACGATGACGGTGTCGTCGTCGATACGGGCGCCGAGCATGGGGGAGACCTTCTTGTTGCGCAGGATCTCCTCGAGCACCGCGCGGTCGAAGCTGACCAGCGTCAGCCCGTGCGCCGGGTGCTTGACCAACTGAAGACGGCCGAACCGCCCCATCGTGTCGACGATGTCCATCAGCAGAGGCTGGGGCACCGCATACCGGGAGTGGGTCACCAGCGCGTCGACGACCTGTTCCGCGTCGTGCCCGGCGGCGCGCGCATTCCACAGTGCCAACGGCGTCACCCGGTAGGTGTGCACGTGCTCGGGGGCGCGCTCCAGCTCGGCGAACGGGGCGATCGCGGCACGCGCAGCAGGTGCGCCGGGGTGGTCGACCTCCAACAGGAGGGTCTTGTCCGATTGCACGATGAGGGGTCCGTCGGTCACCCGGCCCATTGTCCACGAACCCCGCGCGCGTGGAACGCCGGGCGCGTGCGAATTCAGTCGAGGAGTTCGACGGTGGTGATGCGGTGCACCGACAGTTCCACCTCGTCGCCCGAGCCGATCTCGCTGGCGATCACTTTCCCCGCTCGCACCAGCGCAACCTTGACGACGTGGTGCGACGCCTTGCCGTGGGAGTTCACGTATTCGACGCGCAATCGTCGGCCCGAGCGTGCGGCGAGGTTGATCAGCGCCGTCACCGACTCGCCGCCGCCGCGCGCCGACACCGTGCCGGTGCCACGCGCGCTCGCGGCCTGTCCCGCGACTTCGTCGGCGGTGCGCATCCGCGTGATCACCGTCGCGAATTGCTCGACGGTGGGGGCGGCGCGCCCCGGTCGGTCCCCATTGCTGGACCACACCGTCCGGGACGATTCGACGCGCACGCCGCGTGGCCGCACGTCGACGAGCGCCCCCGACGAGTCCTCGGCGGCGGGTGCGAAACCGGCTGCGCGCAGCGCGTCGAGCACGTCGCGCAGCGGTGCCGGTGACACCAGAACCGTCGGGGCCAGGGGGCGCAGCGCCACCGCGTCGGCCTCCTTGCTGCGCAGGACCGCGGCCATCGTCGCCGGGTCGTCGCAGCGCACGAACGACGAGGCGACACCGACGCGCAGCGTGCCGTGCCGTCGCGCGACGTCTTCCACCAGATACGTCAGGGCCTGCGGGACCGGGGTCTTCGAATGGTTGTGCAGCAGCGCCGCGATCTCGGCGCCGGTGTGTCCGGCATCGAGTGCCCGGCGCACACTGTCCTCGGTGACGCGGTACACCGACGCCGCGCCCGCCGACTCGAGCTCGGCGATGAGCGCGACCTGCGGGGCCAGCTCGGCAGTCATCGGTCCGGGCACCATGAGCGTCAGGTCGGCCTGGGCGAGGAAGTGATCGACCGGTTCCGGCAATGCCTTGTCCATCGCGCCGGACAACTCGTCGTCGGCCGGCCCGGCCAGGAGGAGTCGCCCGACCTCGGTGAGGGCCCCGTGGGCCACCAGGCCCAGTTCTGTCGCCTCGCGCAGTGTGTGCTGGGCCGCCTGGCGCGTCAGCCGTCGCCGCATGCGGGGCCGGCGCCACAGCGTCCGGGAGACCAGGTCGTCGATCGACGGAGCCACCCCGGGGTCGGCCTGTGCGAGTGATTCCAGCAGTTGGCGGCGCTCGCGCGGTGCGGCGAAGTCGGATTGGACGACGACTGCGCCGATCACCTTGCCCTCGGCGTCGCGCTCTCCGATCAGCCATGGGCGGTGGGTCAGTGTCAGCCAGGACGTGGCCAGGCCCGCCCACTTGCGCGCAGGGTTGTGGTGGGCCCACGCATCGGCGAGCGGGGTCGGCGCCCAGATCCGAGTGGCGTCGTAGCCCTGCGACTCGGGTTGGGCGTAACCCACGGCGATCAGCTGCTGCGCGGCGCAGAGTTCGAGGATCAATCCGACACGCTGCGCGGTCAGCCCGGTGTCCTTCGCGATGCGGCGCAGTTCGCGGATGCCGATGCCACTGGAGCTGAGTTCGGGCGCCGGCGTGCGACCCAGGCTGTCCAGCACGTCCGTGGTCTCACGGAGCAGTTCCAGCGCAGCCCCGGCGGCCGTGGCCGACAGTGCGGCAGGCCCACCGAGTGCCGACGCCGTGGTCGCCGCTGCCGGCAGTGGCGGCGGGCGCAGATCGTCGACGCGCAGTGGCGGCTCCCCGCGGATCAGCTGCGCGACGGTGGGGTGGATCTCGACGAGTTGGCGGTCGACGCGCGCGACGAGGCCCTCGGCCAGCAGGCGGGGGACCGGCCGCGCCGGATCGGCGTCGGGTCCGGCGTCGTTGGTCATACCGACGCTGGGGCCCATGGCGAGGGCGGTGAGGACTTCGCGCGGACCGTCGTCGAGGTCGTCGAGCAGCTCCTGCCACTGGTGTGGCGTGCGGGGCGTCTGGTCGGTGGCGATGTGTCGGGCCCGCCAGGGCAGCGCGGCGGTGGTGTGCCCGGCGATGTGCAGGCCGGCGTCCTCCCGCCACACGATGGCGAGGTCGATGAGGGTGGCCAGGTGGGCGTTGATCTGTGCGGCCGCGGCCCGTCCCGACAATGCTTTGCGGACCGCTGCGTCGCTGACCGCTCTTCGGGCACGACTGCCGCGGTCGCCCTCGGTGGCTGCCAGGAGCACCTCGAGGATCGCGGCGTGCAGCAGGTCCAACTCTTCGCCGACGACGTTGATCGAGCCCGCCGACATCGCCCGCTGCGCGAGGACGTTCACACCGCTCGGTGGCGGTGAAGCCAGATCCGGGCGGGCGCCCAGGAGGGCGACCAACTCGTCGTCGGGGCGCTGGGAGAGCACGTGTGCCAATCCGCTGGGCTGGTCGGTGGCACTCACCGGGGTGGGTGGAGTGGTGGGCGGGTCGCTGCCCGGGGCGTGCTGGCGCATGGCAGAGTGAGCGGCGGGAG